>DASYCR010000155.1:0-2711 GCA_036500095.1 Polyangiaceae bacterium | reverse complement strand
GCTCAGATCCGCGACGTGTTCCGGATAGGCGACGGCCACGCGTTCGGCGACGCGCCCGGCGCAGGCGATCTGCTCGGGCGACAGCGGCGCGCCCGCGCGGTCCTGCAGAAAGAGCAGCCCGGCCCACTCGGTGAGCTCCCCGAGCGTCGGCTTATCCGCGCCGGATTCTGTCGCAGACCCTTCCATTCCGACGCTTCACGGTAGCGAGAGTCGCGTGCTCTCGCAAACGTGCCGCGCGCCGCCGTGCGATTCTCACGCCGGCCGGCGCAGTTCGCGTAAAATGCAGAGAGCCACCGGAGTGAACGCGAGGCTCGGCAGCGCCAGCAGCG
Organism: Polyangiaceae bacterium; assembly: GCA_036500095.1. Taxonomy (GTDB): domain Bacteria; phylum Myxococcota_A; class Polyangia; order Polyangiales; family Polyangiaceae; genus PMG-095. Next base: position 2,382 of record DASYCR010000155.1, on the reverse strand, counting down.
CATGGCTCCAGAGCCAGCGCTTGGCCCAGGATCGATCCCTGAAAATCCCGACGGCTGCGCAAAGCCCGCACAGCGCGCCGATACCCAGCCAGACGCCCGCGAACACGCTGGCGACGACGAACGCGCCTCGCAACTCGAGCGCGAGCTGCGCGAGCCTCGCGGCTACGAGCCCCTCCAGCAGGGCAGCCGCGAGCGCGAGCCAGCCGAGTGAGGCGAGTGAGCCGGGAGCGGGCTTTGCGCTGCGCGGCACGGCGCGTGTTTTGGGTTTGGCGTACGCGCGTCCGATTTGAGCGAGTAGCTCGCTGCAGGTGGGGCAGCCGTCCAGGTGCTGTTCGAGGCCGAGGCGCTCGGGGTCCGTCAGCGTCCCTTCGAGTAGTCGCGCGAGCGCGTTGTCGTCCGGGCAGGGCATCGAATGAGGATCTCGTTTCGGGGGTCCGAGTCGCGGCGGCAGTGAGCCACTCTAGCGAGACGGTGCCCCGCGGCGCGAGTCGCGGTCGGAAGTACTCAAAACGTCCCGGCGACGTTCAGCCCGAATTCCGTATTCGTCGAGACGACGCCGACCTGAGCGCTCGGTCGGTCCTCATGGCGTCCGAGCACGAGCAAGAGCCCCGTCGTTGCCAGCGCGGCGCCGGTGCCCACGCCAGCCCACGCGCCAGCGCGCCACGCCTTCCAAGTCGCGATGCGATCGACCTGGGACTGCGCTGCGTCGCGTTGGCCGGTTTGCGGGGTGGTACACGCGTCGGAACCGGCGCGGACCAAACAGAGCCCAGCGAGCTCTCCGCGCGCGTCGCCGAGCTTGCCTTGGGCTACCGGGAGCAGCACGACTCCGGCCGTGAGCACGGCCCCGCCGGAGACGAGCAAGACCCAACCGGCGATCGGCGCGCTCGGGGTCGCGCTCTGCGCGGGCGTCGAGTTCGTCGCGCTCGGCGGGGCCGCGTTCGCCGTCGAGTTCGTCGCGCTCGGTGGGGCCGCGTTCGCCGCGAGCGGTCCGACGCTCAGATCGAGTTCTTGCGTTTCTTGCGCGCGGAGCGTGAGCGCGCGAGCTTGGCGCGTGCCGTCGAGCTCGACGACTTCGAGCTTCACGGCGCCCGCGAAGACCGTGAGCGGGCGCGCGAGCGGCAGGCGCCCGCGCGGCGCGCCATCGACGCGCACCTCGGCACCCGCGGAGCCGCGCAGCGACACGTGCGCCATGTTGGCCGCATTCTGCGCGAGATATTCTTGAGCGTGGCTGAGCGCCGCGCCTTGCAGACCGAGCGCGACGGCCGCCTCGTAGGATTCGACGGCCAGGTCCGCTTGCTTCAGATGTGCCGCGGCGCCACCGAGTTCGTATTTCGTTTCCGGCGTGGAGTGAATCGCGTCGGCGTCTTGAAAAGCGCGCAAGGTTTCGAGCCAGGCCGCGGGCTCGTCGTGATCGAGCGCGAGCTCTTTGGCGGCGACCGCGCGTCGCAGGGCGGCGTCGAAGCCGTCGGCCCAAGCGCTGCTCGCGAGCAAGAGCGCGAGTGCGAGCACGCGCGCGCCGAGCCGCCTCATTGACAGCGCTCGGCCAGGCAGAGGTGACTCTCGCATTCGGCGGAGCGCTGGCACGCGCCGCCCGCGGGGCGCAGCTTGAGCCCTTCAGGCTGCGCGGAGCGCGGCGCGGCAACGGCGGGTGCCGCGCCGGCGCGCGCCGCGGGTTTGCTGCGGACTGCGCTCGTGGGTGAGGGGACTTGCGGGGCGGCGAGCGCGGAAGCGCGTGCGTCGTGTGGGGACGGCTCCGGCGCCGGGGCGATCGGCGTGACCTCGGGTTGCGCGGCCCCGAGAGCGGAGTTGGCGGGCGCGGTCGTTGCAGGCGTTGCGAGCGCGGCTGGCCCGGGCGCAGGCGCGGCTTGCGGCGCGGTTGGCGTACTCGCTGCGCTGGACCTAGCCGGAGACCACAACAAAAGGCCGAGCGTGCAGAGCGCCGCCCAGGACAGGGCCAGCGCCGCCGCCATACGGCGTCCGCGCGGACGCTCCGCAGCTTTCTCGACCGCGGCGTGGCCGGGCGCGACGTCCGCGCGCGCGTTCGCCGAAAGCGCGGGTGCAACGGGTGTGGGGTTGCCGAGCGCGGCCTCCAGGGCGCTCAGCTGCTCGGCGACATTGTCGAAACGCTCCTCCGGCGCGCGCGCACAGGAGCGAAAAAACCAGGCGTCGAATGCCTTGTTCAGTCCGGGCGCGAGCCCGCTCGGCGCAGCCAGCGGATCGTGCGCGATGCGCAGCACGAGCTCGGGGCCCGTCTTGGCGGAGCCGAAATACTCCGTCTCGGTGAGCGCGCGGAAGGCGAGCAACCCGAGCGCCCACTGATCGCTCGCGGGGCTCGCGCTCGCGGTCGCGCGCAAAAGCTCGGGCGCCATGTACAGCGGCGTG
>DASYCR010000154.1:0-1635 GCA_036500095.1 Polyangiaceae bacterium | reverse complement strand
CCCGACGCGGGCCTCGACTCCACCACGCGCAAGCTCGTTTACGACCTTTTGACGCGCTTTCGCGATGATCCGAAGATAACGATGGTCATCGCCAGCAACAGCCGCCCGCTGATCGAGCGCCTGAATATCGACGTGGTCGAGCTGCGGCATGGGTACTTGTTGCGCAAAGCCAGCCACGGCCCGAGCTCCCTTGGCCCCGCAGGCTGAGCGACTCACGCGCGTTCAGCCTGCTCGAGCGCGCGGTGCTCACTGAATGTTGAGCAGCTCGATGTCGAACACGAGCTGGCCAGACGGCGCGCCCGGGCGCTGCGGCTTGTCGCCATAGGCGAGATCCGGCGGGATCCAAAAGCGGGTCTTCTCGCCGACTACCATCAGCTGAACGCCTTCGGTCCAGCCTTTGACCACGCCGTTCAGGGGGAAGGTGGTGGGCTCACCACGGGCGACCGAGCTGTCGAACATTTTTCCGTCGGTGGTCCAGCCCGAGTAGTGCACGGTCACGCGGCTCGTCGCTGTCGGGTGCACTTTGCCGGTGCCCGGCGTGAGCACGCGATAGTACAGGCCAGATGCCGTCTTTTTCGCGGTTTTCGGCGGCGCTTTGACGTCGTCCGGCGTAGTGGGGGGCTTCACGATATCGAGCAGCTCCACGTCGAAGACCAGGTTGCCGCTTGGCGCGCCGCCCATTTGCGGTTTGTCGCCGTAGGCGAGCTTGGCCGGGATCCAGAGCCGACGCTTCTCGCCCGTGACCATCAGCTTGAGCGCCTCGGTCCAACCTGGGATGACCTCACCGACGCCGAACGTAGTAGGTGTTCCGCGGGCGACGGAGCTATCGAACATTTTTCCGTCCGTGGTCCAGCCCGTGTAGTCCACCTTGACGCGGTCAGTGGCGCCGGGGTGTTCCTTGCCTTTACCGGGCGTGAGTACTTTGGTGACGAGACCGCTCGCGGTGGCTTTCGCATCCGCAGGCGCCTTTGCGACGTCCGTCGGGGCGGGGATCGCGTTTGGTTGCGGGGGCGCGGGCGGTGCGGGCGGCGGTACGGCGGCAGCGTTGGCTGGCGCTTCTGCCGTAGTGGTCGAGCTCGCTGCTGCGCTCGGCGCGGTCTCGGTCGTGGAGCTGGTCGGCTCCGGCGCGGCCTTGTTGCAAGCGGCGAGCATTGGTAGCGCTAAGGCCACCAACGCGGCGAGCGAGACGGACGCGAACGACGAATAGGAATAGCGGGTTCGTGGGCGCATGGGCCGGCATCTTCCGTCAAGCCAAAGGCCCGCGCAACCCCGCAAGAAATGCGGTATTCGGCCGCGAAGTGAGGTGCCTTGCCCGCGCTACCTGATCTATGTTTGGGCGATGAGAGGATCTTTGCGCGCTCTCTTTGCGCTGGCCTTTGGCTGCGCTGCGAGCGCGTGCCAGCGCTCGAGCGCGGACGCCGAGTCAATCCAGAGCGGTGAGCGGATCTTCGCGAGCGTGTGCTCGCGCTGCCACGGCGTGGACGGCAAAGGCGGTATTGCTACGGGCGCTGCCAACGCGCCGCGCAATTTCTGTGATGCCGCATTTCAGGCGAGCCGGAGCGATGCTGATTTGAGGCAAGTGATCCAAAAGGGCAAGGCGAGCATGCCCGCCTTCGGGTCCCTGTTTTCGGACGG
>DASYCR010000153.1:0-1582 GCA_036500095.1 Polyangiaceae bacterium | reverse complement strand
CCGTCAGCATCAGCGCGCGCAAGGCCGACCCGGACACCCGCATCACCACCGATTGGCTATTATTTGGCGAAGTGGCGCTGATTCGGCGCGGCAAGAAGACTTGGCACGTGGCGCGCTTCGAGTAAGCTCAGCCAGAGTTGGGGAGCGGGCATGGTGATGGATCAACGCGGACTGGCAGCTGGAATGACGAGCGAAGACGCTGATCTGGCGGCCATCGTCGTGCCTCCGACCGCCAAGTTCGGCGGCGGCGCGCTGCTCTTACTCGGCGTGCTCACGCTGGTGCTCTGCTTGCAAACGGTGCTGGTCGTCGGGCGCTACAACAGCCTGACCGTTCCCATCATCAGTGCCATGTTTTTGCTCGGGGCGAGCTGCGCCGTGCTCGGCTTTCAAATCACTCGCGGCAGCGGAAAAGCCGCCGTGCTGGGCGCTGGCTTTGCGAGCATCACCTGCTTGGGTGCGGGGGGTTGGTTCGTGTTCGGCATCTTCAACAACTTATTCTCGCTGCTGGCGTTGATGCTGATGCCCATCGCCGTCACGGCGATCCTGTTCGTTGCCTTGAGCATCGGGTGGGCGCGGCGCGCCGATCTCGCGCGCGAGCGCCTGCGAGCTCAAGGGCTCGATTCGGGCCTGTGACCCTACGCGCCGATCTCGCCGCGGCCCTCGCGCGCGGAGTCGAGGCGGAGTCGGTGATCGCCGTCAATGCGGGCCTACGCCAGCTCGATCCGCTGCGTGCGCTGCTCGCGCGGCGCCGGTTGGAGCGCGTGCTCCAACGCGCGGATCGTCATATTTTCAGCCATAACGAGCCCGCGCATCGGCTGCGCGTGGCGCGCCTTATCGTAGAGACACCCAAGCTCGATCTCGATCTCGACGATCACGGGGCCGTGCTCCGCGCGTACGCCGCGCTTGGCGCGCGCCCTGGACCGCGCCAACAAGGGGCATGGTTCACCTTGGGCACGGTGGGCGCGCTGGCGTTGCTCGTGCTCGGTGGCGTCTTTCTGCGGCACGCGCTGCGCCCGTTCGACCCGCGCCAAACGGACGCCGGCCGCGTGCTGGGCGATGCGCTCGGCCGCTTCGTGACCAAGACCAGCTACGGCCAGACCGGCGCCGCCCTCGGCGAAACTCGTGACGCGGTCACTGGCGCACTCGCCCAGCGCGCGCTCGGCGCGGACACCACGAGCGCGCTCGGTGAGCTTTTGGATGCGAGCGGCTGGGTCGCAGCCGCAGAAGGCGCGACCGACGCGACCGAGGCGACCGACGCGAGTAGCACCCAAGCCAGCGAGCGCTTTTACAACGGCGCCAACACGCTCGCGAGCGTGCTGCGGAAGCACCATCTTCCGTATTTCGTGGATGCCGACATCATCAGCGGCAAAGATCGCCCGCTGCCTCTGCTGATGAGCTTCTATCTCGAGCGCGAGTCGGAATACGAGGCTTCTGGCGTGCGTGTCCGCGCGCTCGACCTGTGGCGGCTCGATACGCTCGGTGTGCGCTACGGCGCGCTCGGCTACACCCGACCGCGCACGCCCGCAGCGCTCGTCTTGCTCGATCAAATCGAGAGCGACCTCGTGCGCTCCGTGCTGCCGGC
>DASYCR010000152.1:0-5829 GCA_036500095.1 Polyangiaceae bacterium | reverse complement strand
GCGGGAGGCGAGCGCGCCGTGTTCGGCCACGCGCGCCAAAATCCGACGTTCGAGCATTTCCCACAGCGCCGGCACGCCGATCAACGCCGTGATTTTGCCGCTGCGCAGGCCGGCCGTGAGCCGCTCCGCGTTGAGCTCGTCGAGGTAGACGATGCGCGAGCCGCGCGAGAGCGGGAGCAACATGCCGCAGGTGAGCTCGAAGGTGTGGTGCAAGGGCAGCACGCTCAGCACGCGATCGCCCTTGCCGAGCGGAAATAGCGGCGCGAGCGAGGCGACCAGCGACGTGAGATTCCGATGCGTGAGCTGCACGCCCTTCGGTCGTCCCGTGGTGCCGCTCGTATAGATCAGCGCGGCCACCTCGTCGGCGTCCACCGTGGCGGCGAAGCCGATTGGACCCGGCGCGCCGATCTCGACGACGTCCAAGGTTCGCGCGTGGTCGCGAAGCACGTCAGCCAAGCGCTCGCTCACGAACGAGTCCGCGAGCAGCACTTTGGCGCCGGATGCTTCACAGAGCGTGAGCGCGGCGGCCGGCTCGACGTTTGCGTCGAGCGGGACGACGGTGGCGCCGACCTTTAGAATGCCAAAGAAGGCGATCGGCCACGCGGGGTGATTCTTGGCGGCCAAAAGCACGCGGTCACCCGGGCGCACGCCGGCTTCCACCAGACGCGCCGCGCAGGCCGCTGAGCGCTCGCGCCACTCGCTGAACGACAAGCGGCTGAGGCCGTCGTGCTCCGTTCGCTGCAACGCGACCGCGAGCTCGAAGCGATCCGCCATTTCGTCGAGCAGCGCGGGCAGCGTTTCGTGGCGCGCCGGCGCTTTCTTGGGCCGGCGAATGCGCTCTTCGATCTGCGGAAATACCCAGCGTTCGAGGCCGGGCACGTGGATCTCGAGGAACCAGCTGCGCCAATCGAGCTTGTCCGGCGTCCAGGGCACGAGCCGTTTTTCGTTCTCGCCCAAGCGCTCGTACGCGGCGCGCGTGTTGTCGCACCGGAAAATATAGTGGAACTGACACGTGAACGGCACGAACACGCTCAGCACGTTGCCGACCTTGCGCTGCTGCTCGGAAAAATCCGACAGCACCTTGGCCGCCGGGCGCAAGATCGGGCTGACCGGGCCTGCCGCGGCCTTATCGAGCCAGGACGCGAGCTGCTTACTCGCGCGCGAGATCGCGGCCGGGCCAATCGTCTCGAACTGGCCCTTGCTGATCATCGCTCCTTCGTAGTGCGTCTGTAAGAACGAGAGGAGCGGGCCGCCCTTGCCCGTCTTCTGGAAGTGCTTGCGCTTGTGGAGCCCGGTGAGCTCGACAAAGCGCCGCATCGTGCATGGATTCGTGTCGGTCGAGCCCAACTGATAGACGGGCTTGGCGCGCCCCTCGAGCAACTCGCCGAGCGCGAGCGTGAGGCCGGCGGCCACCATGTCGCACGGGATCACGTCCAGGAAATTGTCGGAGCCCGGGATCTGCAGGCCGCCCTGGCGCACGATGAAGATCAGAGGCGCGCTGGTGTTGATGCCCTCGTTCCAGCCGGGGAAGGGAAAGCTCACGGTCGACTCGACGATCGCCGGGCGCACGATCGTGAACGGCAAGCCCGAGGACGCGGCGATCTGCTCGCCGATCGCTTTGGTGTACGTGTACGTGTTCGGGAAGCCCCAAAATTGCGCGCGTTCCGTGCCGGTTTCGGCCAGCCGCGCTTCCACGAATTTGCGCTTCACGCGCCGCACCTCGGCGTCCAACACGTCGCCGCGCGCGGGCTCACCGCGCTCGCGCAGGTTGCGCTTGGCCTCGTCGAGGAAACGGCTCTGCCTGAACGCGTCGCTCGCGCGGTGACGCGCTTGCTCGATCACGTCCAGGCACTCGCTGATCTCGCGGTCGGGATCCCAATGCGAACGATCGAGCTCGTCGGCGCGCGGAAACGGAAAATCCCGCGGGTCCGTCTCTGGAATGTGACCGGTGCGATTGCCGGCGACGTAACAAGTGCTGGTGTGGAGCAGCGGCACACCACCGAGGTCACGCGCGAGCTCCACCAAATTTTTCACTCCGAACGCGTTGACCTCGAGCGCCTCGTCGAGCGGCGGATCGAAATCCACGACGCCCGCGACGTTCACGACCGCGTCGATGTTGCCCCGCAAATCGTCGCGTTGCTCTGGGCTGAGGCCACAAAACGCCTGCACCACGTCGCCGCCCACCACCGAAACGACGCGCGCCATGTGTTCGCCGAAGCGCGCGCCGTGCGTCGTGCGCAGCGGATCGAACACCGGACTCGGCACGACGTCTTGCAGGTAGCGCTGCTCGGCGCTGAGCCCACCCTTCGGGCGCATCACCAGATAAATGCGCTCGAGCTCGGGAAAGCGCGAAAGCAAGAACGAGAGCCACACCTTGCCCAGAAAGCCCGTGCCGCCGACGACGACCAGCCGTTTGCCACGCAGTAGCTCGCCGAGCTCGAGTGAGTTCGGCGCGTGTCCGTTCGTGACGCCGTTCGTGCTCAAGCCGTCGTGCTCCCGTTGGCTGGGAGCTTGGCGGGCAGACTCACGTCGCCCATCACGATCGGCGGCACGTGCAGCAGCGTGATGTCGAGAGATTTGAGCTCACCGCCCTTGGCGCGATAGAGCGCGTCCTCCATGCTCGGCGAGGTTTCCCAGCCGAACAGCTTCGGAATGTATTCGTTGTCCGCGCCGACCACGATCACGCGGCCCAAGTGCTGCCGACCGTTTTCGCCCCAGTACCACATGAAGAACGGGTGCGACGGGTGATAGGCGTAACCCGTCCGGTACATCTGGATGTACGCCGGATCGGCCGCGAACTTCTGCTCGTAGCGCGTGCGCAATTGTTCGGCGTCGCGCGTCTCCGGCAGCAGTCGATGCACGAAATCGATGTACGGCGCGTGTTGCTCGTGATCGAACTTGTCCGTGCACGGGTGGGTGATGATCAGCGTGCCGCCCTTCTTCACGAGCGGCGCGTTGCGGTACATGTTGAAGAGGTACCCCTGCGCGAGCACTTGCACGAGCAACGGATTCAAGAACGCGTGCACGTTGTACGGGCTGATGAACGGAATGCCGGTCACGAGCACGTCCGCCTGGCCCTCGATCGGCACGCAGTACTGCTCGAAGCTGCGATTCACCGTGGTTTGGTGCACGGCTTCCGTTGCGCCGGCGACCACACCCGTGATCGCGTACGGCGCGGGAAAGCGATCGAAAATCGCCTGGCGCGCGGGCTGCGGCAGCTTGCTGGTCGTGACCACGAGCGCTTTCAGCATGGCGCGCTCGGTGCCCGTCAAATCGTCCTCGTTCTTGGTCAAGAACTCGAGCGAGCGGTCGAACATGCGGTTGTTCACCGTGGTCTCGATCGTGAAGATGTCGAGGTGCTCGTGCGCGAGCCGGCCCATGCGCTCGATGTCCGTCGCGAGCTGGGATTTACCGGGATCCATGTAGCTGTCAGAAGCGCGGATCGTCTTCGGGTTGTGGTGCGGCCGGAGGCTCTCGTAGCTACACAGGCCGACCGCGACCGACTTGAACCCGCCGTTCATCGGCACGAAGTTCAAGTTCACGTAAATCAAGAGATCGCTCTCGGCGGCGCGGCGATTGAGCTCGAGGTGCTCGCCGTGCGCGGTGTGGCCGAGCGACACCATGTTGCGCTTGTCTTCCGCGTCGTGATTGTAGAGCTTGTCCGGGTAGTAGGCGTCGAAGATCTTGTCGCCCACCATGTGGCGGATCTCGTGGCCCTTCATGCGCCGGTGCACGCCGGTCGCGACGATCAGCTCGATGTCGTCCACGCCGTGATCGGCGAGCAGCTCGAGCACGATCGTGATCACGCGCTCGCGCGGATCGGGGCGCTTCATCGGCGGCAGCGGCACCGAGATGTCGTCGATCGCGATCGTCACCTTCATGCCCGGCTTGAGCTTGGCGTACAGCGGCTCACAACCGAGCGGGTGGTTCAGCGCGTAGCGAATGGCGGCGTCCGGATCCTTGAGCGCGTCGGCGGGCGGCTTCGGGTAGATGCAGCGCGTGCCGGCCGGCAAATCGACCTCGACCAGGCGATCGCCGGAGAAGAGCACGCGCGGAGCGCTGTCGCGCTCCAAGGTAACTAGGCTGGGATGGTTCATGCGGAATGGTTCAAATCGAAGCTCGGCCAGCTATAGGCCTTCGCCAATAAGGCCAAGCGTTTGTCGGGGTTCACTGCGGCGGGGTGGCCGACCACGCTGAGCATCGGCACGTCGGAGTAGCTGTCACTGAACGCGAAGCAATCTCCGAGATCGTAGCCCTTGGCCTTGGCGTGCTCGCGGATGAGCCGCGCCTTTTCGGGGCCTGCCACGACCGGTTTCAAGAGCTTGCCGGTAGCGATGCCGTCTTTCATCTCGAGGTGATTGCCGATCACCTCTTGCGCGCCCAGGTATTTCGCGAGCTTCTCGAGTAGGATCTCGAGCGCGCCGGAGACGAGCACGACGTCGTGCCCGGCAGCCAAGCTCTTCTCGACCAAACCCTTGGCCGCCGGAAACAACGACGGCCGGAGCACGTTCTCGAACGCGTCGTCGGCGAGCAGCACGAGGCGATCCTCGCTCATGCCGGCGTAGCTCGAGAATAAGAGCTCGTTGAAGGTGCGTCGATCGAGCATCTCGGCGATCGCCATGCGCGGCGCGCCGAAAAGCGCCTTGCCGATCCGGAGCGCGCTTTGCAGCGGCGTGCCCTGATTGACCAGGTAGTAGAGCGTGGGATGCACCAGATTGGTGGTGACCAACGTCCCGTCGACGTCGAAGTAACAGGCTGCCAAGATTCGGGGTTTTCGTAGACGGTCGAGCGGCCGACCGAGGAGGCGCGCATTCTAATCACGTGGGCGCGAAAAACGCAGCCCTTGTACGCGGCCGATTGCGCAGTGCGTCAGAATACTCGGCTCCACCCTAGAATCCGCGGTATTTCGCCGGCTGCCGATTCGCGCTCGTCCCCAAAGCTGATCGAGTAGTGCTTCGCTCAGATGAAGCTCGTCACAAGCCCCGCCGATCTGGCCCAGCTCGCCTCGACGCTGAGCGGCGCCTCGGTCCTGTTTCTCGACACCGAATTCGAGTCGAACCGCACCGGCGTCACACTCTGCCTCCTGCAGGTCTCGCGCGGAGACGAGGCCTTTCTCGTCGATGCGCTGGCGCTGCGCGACTTGAGTCCGCTCGCCGCACCGTTCGCGAACGCGACGACTTGGGTGCTGCACGCGGGCCAGCAGGATGTCTCGCTGATCCGCGAGCGCGTCGGGCTCGAAGCGCGCCCGAGCGTGTTCGACACGCAAGTCGCCTGGGCGCTCACCAGCGTCGAATACTCCGTATCGTTGGCCTACGCGCAGTTTCGCGCGCTCGGCTTGCGCGGCAAGAAAGGGCATCAAGCGGACGACTGGGTGCGCCGTCCGCTGCCTCCCTCTCAACTCGCCTACGCGGCCGCCGACGTCGAGCATTTGCCTGCGCTGCACGGCTGGCTGCGTGAGCGCGCCGAAAAACTCGGACGCGCCGAGTTGGTCGCCGCGGCGTCCGCCGAGGTGATCTGGCCCGCGCCGAGCGCGCCGCACGCGCTCTCGCTCGAGTCGTTCCGCAACGCGTGGCAGCTCGATCAGCGCGAGCAAGCCGCGCTCTCCTACATCATCGACTGGTTCAACGCGTTGCCCGCGGCCGAGCGCAGCGATGCGCCCGAGAACAAGACCTTGCTCGCGATTGCGGCGCGTTTGCCGCGTAGCGTCGACGACTTGATGCGCATCAAGGGCGTGCCGCGTGGCTGGTCCGGCGAGTTCGGAGCGAAATTCGTGCGCGAGCTCGTGCGCGCCGCGGAAGCCGCCAACGCGGGCGGCTTCGTGCCGATCGA
>DASYCR010000151.1:0-2327 GCA_036500095.1 Polyangiaceae bacterium | reverse complement strand
CTGTGGCACGATTTGGAGAGCGCGCTCGGTGCCTGATTTGATGCCTCGCGCGCAATCGACTACGTCAAGAACGTGACTGCCTCGGCCGCGACCCTTCGCACCAGCACGCGCACGCGGACCGTGCAGGCTTGGCCGATCGCGGAGTCGCTGCCGACCGTGCGTGACGAAACGCACCAATCGACGCCCACGCCGCCGCCGTTCGCGCCGGTCGACACGGCGCAGCTGCCCGACGTGGGCCAGACCGTGGGCGGCCACTGCGTGCTGCAAAAGCTGCTCGGTGAAGGCGCTTTCGGGCGCGTGTTCGCGGCGGAGCACGCCGAGACCGGCCAACAAGTGGCGCTCAAAGTGGTGGGACTACGCAGATACCCGCGCGAGTACGCCGAGCATGAGCTGCGCGCGCTCGCGGCGATCGCTCACCCGAACGTGGTGCAGCTGAACGAGCACGGCGTCGAGGCGGGCGCGCTCGAACCCTACCTTTGGTACACGATGCCGCTCTACAAGGGCTCGGATCTCGCGGCGACGCTGCGAGCCGAGGGCTGCTTGTCGCTCGGCCGCGCGCACGCCGTGTTCACGCGCATCGCCGGCGGCGTCTGTGAAATGCACGCGGCCGGCCTCCGTCATCAAGACATCAAACCCGACAACATCTATCTCGCCACGATGGCCGGTGTCAGCGAGCATCACCCGGTGTTGCTCGACCTCGGCGGCGCGGCGCGCAGAGACGCCACGCGCCCGCTCGTCGCGACGTTCCCGTTCGCCGCTCCGGAACAAACGGACGCGATCATCGGTGGCTTGCTCGGCGATCGACCCCCGCCGTTGACGGAGAAGGTCGACGTGTACGCGCTGGCCGCGACGCTCTTGTTCGCGCTGATCGGCCGTGATTTATCGGGCTACGACGTCGGGCAACGGGAAGCAGACGACGCGCCCGCGGGTCTCTTGCAGCTTCGCTCGCAGCTCGCGCTCATCCACACGCTGCGCGTCGAAGAGCCGCTGCCCGCCGGCACGCTCGCGCACGTGACGGGCGCCGCGCGCGAACATCTGAGCCGCGCGTTCTCGCGTTGGCTCGCTCCCGACCCTGCGAGCCGGCCGAGCGCGGTCGAGTTTCTCGCCGAGCTCGACGTGCTGCTGGAATGGGACGCCGAAGTGGCGCGCAGGCAGGCCGCGCGCAAGTTCCGCGGCGCGCTCGTCGGCATCATCGGCGGTCTCTCGCTGGCGGCCGGCGTGGGCGGCCTTGCCGGCTATCAGTGGCACAAGCGCACGATGAACGCGGCCAACCAGGCCACGAACGAAGCGCTCAAAAAGGCCGACGAAGCGGCGAGCGAGCTCAATCGCGCCGGAGCGAACCTCGACCAGATCGTGGCGGACGCGACGCTCGGCCCGGTCGAGAAGGCGAAAAAGATCGGCGAGGTCGTGGCGTCGCTCGAGGCGCAAACGAGCGCGCTCGCCGCCGCCAACGTACAGCTCAAGACCGACTCGCGGAAAGCCGCAGTAGAAGCGCGCCAGCGCGCGCAACAAGCCAAAGAAGCCTTCGACGCCGCGCTCAAGAAAGCGCAAGACGAACGGGACGGCGCGCGCCAAGACTCAACGCTCGCACAAGCCGATCGCGACCAAGCCAAGCGCGACAAGGCTGCCGCGGACGCCGCGCGCAGCAAGGCCGAGGCGGAGCGTGACCAAGCGCAAAAGGACAGGGCAGCGGCTGACACGGCGCGCGGCAAAGCGGAAGCCGAGCGCGACCAAGCGCAAAAGGACAAGGTCGCAGCCACGGCCGCGCAGCAGCAAGCCGAGGCGGAGCGCGATCAAGCGCAAAAAGACAAGACGGCGGCGGAAGCGGCCGGCTTTGCGCGCGGAGTGACGGCCGGAGTGGCTCGGCCCGCGCCGAGCTCACCCCCGCCGGCGGGAACGAATTAGCTCAAATAACCCCGAGCAAGTCCCACCCACGCTCCCGCTCAACCCTGAGCACCTGCCGGCAAAGCACTGGTGCACACGAGCGTCGCGGGGCAGCCACCTCACACTCCACCTCGAGCACCCGCCCTAGCTCGGCCCTTGCCTCCCGTTCTTTTTCAAGACAGTCCGGGCGACATGCCCGCCGCGCGTCGACCTGCTAGGTTTGTATCGCGTATGCCGAAGTCAGTGCCAGCCGCCGCGGACGCCGTGCTCTCCTTGATCGGCAATACGCCGCTGGTGCGGGTGCAGCATCTCGACACTGGGCCGTGCGAGCTTTTCCTCAAGCTCGAGAATCAGAATCCGGGCGGGTCGATCAAAGATCGCATCGCGCTCTCGATGATCGAAGCAGCCGAGCAGTCCGGGGCGATTCAGCCTGGGGCAACGTT
>DASYCR010000150.1:0-6512 GCA_036500095.1 Polyangiaceae bacterium | reverse complement strand
TGGTACGCCTTCGGCGTCATGCTCTACGAGGCCTTGACGGATCAGCTGCCGTTCGACGGAGCGCCAGTCGACATCCTGTTCAACAAGCAGGCTGCTCAACCAAAAGCTCCACGCGCGTTGCTCGCTTCCGTGCCTGCAGATCTGAACGCACTCTGTCTCGATCTGCTGAACAACGACCCCAAGCGCCGTCCGCGCGGGGAAGAAGTCGTGCACCGTTTGGCGCATTCGGCAGCGACGCATCGGACCGGCGACTCACTAACCACGATGGAGCGGCCGTTCGTCGGCCGCCTTCGGCAACTCGAACAGCTACTCGGCGCCTTCGAGCGCAGCGAACACGGCCAGAACGTGGTGGCGCTCGTCTCGGGTCGCTCCGGTATGGGCAAGACGGCGCTCGTGCAGCGCTTTTTGGGCCAGGCCGCGGGCGAAAGAGGAGCTCTGGTCTTGTCCGGGCGCTGCTTCGAGCGCGAGGCTGTGCCCTTCAAGGGCATGGACAACGTCGTCGACGAACTGTCCCACCTGCTTTCGCACAAGACGCCCGCGGAAATGGCAACGCTCATCCCCGCCGGGATTCACCATTTGTCGCGCGTGTTTCCGGTGCTGCGTGCGGCGCCAGGAGTGGAAAATATTCCACACCCGGAGCACGAGATCATCGAACCGATCGAGCTCCGCAAGCGCGCGTTCGCCGCGTTGAAAGAGCTCTTGGCGGGGCTCGCCACCTTGGGCCCGCTGATCGTGCACATCGATGATATTCAATGGAGCGACCTCGATAGCTTGCTCTTGCTGGAAGAGATCTTGAGTCCACCCGGAGCGCCGGCGCTCTTGCTCGTCTGTGGCTTTCGTGAAGAAATGCGCAATTCGAGCCCGATTTTGCGCGAGCTCTTGGCCATGCTCGCTCGGCTGGGGCGCGCGACGCGCGTCGAGGAAATCGCAGTCGACCAGCTCTCGCCCGACGAAGCCATCGAGCTGGCAACGCGCTCGCTCGGCAGCGAGGGGACGCGCTCGCCCGAGCTTGCGCGAGCGATCGCGATCGAGGCGCAGGGCATGCCCATCTTCGTCTCGGAACTCGCGGAATGGCAAAGGCAGCGCGCACCGAACGAAGGCGGCGCGACCGAGCAGCTCGGGGTGTCGCTCGAACAAGTCATTCAGCGCCGCGTCGCCGAGTTGCCGGAGCCCGCCGTTCGCTTGTTGGAGGCGCTCGCGATCGCCAACGGCCCCATCCCGTACGAGGTCGCGGAATTGGCCGCGGAGACTCCGCGCGATGACCAGACCCGGACGCGTCTGCGCGCGGTGCGCCTGACCCGGCATTTCCGAGCGGAGGGGCGCGAGTTCGTGGAGACGTATCACGCGCGCGTGAGAGACAGCGTGGTGCAGGCGCTGAGCGCCGAGCGGCGCGCGCTCTGGCATGGTCGCATCGCGGCTGCCCTGGAACAGAGCGGACGGCCGGACCCCGAAGCGCTGGTCGAGCACTACCTCGCGGCTGGGGACCCGGAACGCGCGCGGGGCCACGTGCTAGCCGCAGCGGAGGGGGCACACCGGGCGCTCGCGTTCGTGCGCGCCGCGCGCCTCTATCGTCGAGCGCTCGATTTGGGCGTCGAACGGCCGCGCCACGAGCTGCTCTCGCGCGTGGGTGATTCGTGGGTGCACGCAGGGCGCAGCGCAGAGGCCGCCAGCGCGTATTTGTCCGCCGCGGAGACTGCGCCGGAAGCGGACGCCGTCGAGCTGCGCCGCCTGGCGGCGGAGCATTTTCTAAAGAGTGGTCGTGAGGACGAAGGGCTCGCCGTGCTGCGCAGCGTGCTGCGCTCCGTCGGACTGCGCTACCCGGAGTCGGACGCCCTCGCCGTGGCATCGCTCTTGTTCAATCAGCTGCGCCTCGCGACTAGAAGCCTGGAATTTACGAAAAAGAGCGCTGACCAATGCGAGCGTCGGGAGCTGTCGCGGGTCGACGTCGCGTTTTCGGCCACCGCCGGGCTGGCCATGGTCGACGTGGTTCGCGGCGCCGGCTTTGGTGCTCGGCATCTGCTGCTCGCGCTCGAGGTCGGCGAACCGATCCGGATTTGCCGAGCGCTTGCGCTCGAGGCGGGCAACGCGGCCGCCGTTGGACGCGGTTCGCGGGAGCGCACCGAACGCATGGTGCGCATCGCGGAGGCGTTGGCCGCGCAGAGCGAGGATCCACACGGGACCGCGCTCGCCAAGGTAGCGGCCGGCTTGGTGCGCGTCTTTTCGGGTGAGTGGCGGAGCGCGCTCGGAACCTTGGACGAGGCCGAGCGGATTTTGCGCGAGCGTTGTCGAGCCGTCACCTGGGAGCTCACGAATACCCAAGCCTGGTCGTGCAATTCGTTGATCTTGTGCGGAGACTTGCGAGCTGCCAGCGAGCGCGTGCCGGCGATCGTGCGCGAAGCCGTCGAGCGCTCCGACCGCTTCGCGCAAATGCACATGATCTATCCGGCTTGCATTACCGCGCTCGCTGCCGGTGACGCCGATACCGGCTGGCGCGTGGCGAGTGACGACAGCTCGTTTCGCACCTCGGGCGCGGGGCTCTTCACCGGGGGTCATTGGAGCGCGCTGATCTCGACCGTGTCCGTGCACCGCTACCGCGGTGAGGGGCGAGCGGCACTGCGCGTCATGCGCGAACGTTGGCCCGCCCTCGAATCTTCACAGTTTCTGCGCGTGCATTTGATGCGAGTCTTTTCCGAGTTCGAGCGCGGTCTGAGTTTGATCGCCGCGATCGACGACGGGGATTCCGAGCCGGCCGTGGTTGCCGCCGCGAAGGCGGCCGCCAAACGCTTGCTGCGCGACAGTCCCGAGTATGCCCATCCGATGGGCGACTTGCTGACGGGCTGTCTGGCCGCGGCGCGCGGAGAACGCGAGCAGGCGGAAGCTGCGCTGGCGCGCGCGGCCGACGGGCTCACGCGCGTGGACATGGGTTATCTGGCTGCGTGCGCCCGCCTGCGTCAGGCCTGGTTGCTCGGTGGGGATCGCGGTCGCGCGCTGCGTCAGGCGACCGAGGCGGATCTGGCGCGAAAAGGCGTGGTCGACAGCGCTGCCTGCTTGAACATGAGTGCTCCTGGTTTTCGACGCCTGGGTGCGTAATGGTGCGGGCTCGAACTCATGAAGCGATCGTTTTTGGACCAGCGCGTGCTGATCACCGGGGCCGCGAGCGGGATCGGGCGCGCCACGGCGCGCCATTTCGCCGAGCTCGGCGCGCGCGTGATCGCCTGCGACATCGACGGCGCCGGGCTCGCATCGCTCGCGCGTGAGCTTTCGCAGGCCGACGCTTCGAGCGCGGAGACCCACACGGTCGATGTCGGTCAGCGCACGGCGATGCAGGCATTCTCGACGAGCGTCTTGGCGGGCGGAGCGCCGGACGTGCTCATCAACAATGCAGGCGTCGGTCTCGCCGGAGGCTTCCTCGCCACGACGCTCGAGGACTGGGACTGGATTTTGTCCGCCAACCTATGGGGCGTCGTGCACGGCTGCCATTTCTTCGCGCCAGCCATGGCCGCGCGCGGTCGCGGCCAGATCATCAACGTAGCCTCGGCGGCGGGCTACTACAGCTCGTCCGCGATGGCGGCCTACGCCACGACCAAGTACGCCGTGGTCGGTCTCTCCGAGGCGCTGCGCGACGAACTCGCGCAGCGGGGCGTGGGCGTATCGGTCGTCTGCCCCGGCTTCGTCGATACGCCGATCGTGCGCCACATGCGCATGCGCGGTGAACGTTATCCGGAAAGTGCGCGCGCAGACATCGCGCGCTTCTATAGCAAGCGCGCGTACGGGCCGGAACGCGTCGCGGCGGCGATCGCCAGGGCGGCGCACGAAAATCCAGCGCTCTTGCCCGTGACGGCGGAAGCGTGGGGACTCTATTGGCTCAAGCGCGCGGTGCCCACGCTCTTGCCGCGCATCGCACGCGCGGTAGCCGTTCGTACGCAAGGGAGAAATAAGGGATGAACATCAGCGAGCGTCGTGTTCGAGCCGGTCGCTTGGAGCTGAACGTCGCGGAGGTCGGTGAGGGCCCCCCGATCTTGATCCTGCATGGCTTTCCCGAGTATTGGGCCGGTTTTCGCGGCCAGATGCAGGCGCTTGCGGCCGCGGGTTTTCGCGCGATCGCTCCGGATTTGCCGGGCTACGGCAAGTCCGACAAATTTGCGCACACGCTCGACTACGAGTCGTCGTTGCTCGCCGGCGATCTGGCGGCGCTCATCCCAGCGCTCGGTCTCGAGCGTGCTCACGTGATTGGCCACGACTGGGGTGGCACGCTCGCGTACTGCCTCGCGTCTCGTCATCCGGAGGTCGTGGATCGGCTACTGGTGATGAACGCGGGGCACCCCGAGCTCTTTCGGCTCGCGCTTCGGCACTTCGAGCAGATTCGAAAATCCTGGTACATGTTCATGTTCCAGTTGCCGTTCTTGCCCGAGTGGTTGGTACGGCGCCGCTTTGCGCTGTCCATCGCCTTGCGTGGACTGGCAGTGAATCCGCACGCGTTTAGTGACGCCGACCTCGATGATTACCTCCGCGCGATGCGTCTCGACGGCGTAGCGCACGCAGCGGTGAGCTACTATCGGGCTGCCTTTCGCGCGCCCGTTCGCGCCGTACAACGGATCGACCACCAGACGCGGGTCCTGTGGGGACAGCGTGACAAGGCTCTCTCGGAGCCGCTGCTCTTGAACGGGCTCGAAGCGCACGTTCCCAACGTCTCGATCACGCGCTTTGCCGACGCTGGACACTGGCTGCACCACGATCAACCCGAGCCGGTCAGCCGCGCGATCGTCGAGTTTTTCTCGGGTTGAATGCTGAGACATCCCCTCATTTCTCGGCAAGAATTCAGCAGCTCGCCGTCTGCGCGGCTCGGGGCCCCGCAGACCCACAAAAAAAAACGCGTCGAAACGACTTCGACCGGCGAAGATGAGGGGATCTCTCAGGGTTCAAAGGGGGTTAGGTGGGCCGATGAAGCTGCGCGACTGGCAGGACCGCTAACCATCTGCTCAGGTCAGCTAGAGACATCAAAGGCTCGCGCGTCCGACGTCTCTCGGCAAATTCGCGCGGAAAATTGCGCAGAGTCGAGCGACGGAACCCCCGCGCAACCCCGCGAAAGGTCTGATACGCTTGTCGATCCGAACTGTCCTCGCAGCCTCTGAAGATGTCCTCGCAACCTCCGAAGACACTGTCGTCGCTACCCCCCAACTCGGATGGGCGTCGCCGGCCTGTCAGCATGCTCGCCATCAAGCTGTGGGAAATCGCGGAGGCCATGGACGAGCGCCTCGACAATCCGGGAGAGGTGCTCGACATCCTGGTCACCGCGGTAGCCAAGGGCGAGCAACCGCTCGATGCGTGGCAACGGCTACACGCGGCCGCCGCCAAGCACGATCGTGTGAGTGACCTAGCTCTCGCCTACCAACACACGATCTCCGAGAAGCGCATCAAGCTCTTGCAACCCGAGCAACAGGCGTTCGTTTATCTGCGCGCGGCTGAGTTTTTCGCCGAAACGCTGGCGGATGTGGAAGGCGCCATCGGTTTTGCGGAGCGCGCCGCGCTTGCGGTGCCGGGCCACGCCGAAGCATTTGCCCTGCTCGAACGAGCGCTGAGCGTCGCGCAAGAGCCCACGAAACTCGCCGAACTCTACGTGGACGCCTGCACGCGGGAAGCCGACCCGGCGCGTCGCGCGGAGCTGTTGCAGCGCGCAGCCGAGCTCGTGAAGGAATCGCTGATCGAGGATGATCGGTCGGTCGAAGTAGGCCAGCGTATCTTGCGCATCGATCCGGGGCGCGAGGACGTGCGGGCCGTGGTCGTGCAGCGGTTGATCGCGCGCGGGCGTCACAAGGACGTGATCGAGCTGCTGGAGCTCGCGCTTCGTCGGGAGCCGCCGCCGACGTCCGAGGAGGCTACGGTTCTGCGCGAGTGGCTCGTCGATCTGTGCCTGTCCGAACTCAAGGATCCGGCCCGCGCGCTCGGGCATATCGAAGGGCTGTTGCTGGGTCAGCCCGAGCACGCCATCGCGTTGAAGTGGGCGGAGGCTCTGCTCGAGAACCGCAGTGTGTCGCTGCGCGCGGCCGCCGCGCTATCAGACGCTTACGAGAAGACCGGCCGCATGGACCGAGCGATCGCCATGCTCGGCGTCGAGCTGAAACAGGTGCGCGGCCCACGGCGGATGGAGGTGCAGCGTCGCCTGGGCGTCATGCGGCAGGACGTCCTGAACGACCCGGCGGGAGCGCTCGAACTGCTCGCCCCCGTGGTGGCGGGCGATCCAGGCAACGACGATCTGCGTCGGCGCTTCGTGAGTTTGAGCCTCAGCTTGAATCAGCCCGAGCAGGCGGCGCGCTTGCTCGCGCGTGCGCTCACCACCAGTCGTGATCCGGCCGTGCGCGCTCGCGTGGGGGTTGACGTCGGCCAAGTCTACTTGAAGATCGGCGACGTCAAACGCGCTCAGGGCGCCTTTCAGCAAGCGCTCGAGTCCGGACACGATCAACAGGCCTTGCTCGAGGCCGCTCGTCAGCTCTCGGAGCTCTACGCGGAGTCCG
>DASYCR010000149.1:0-6746 GCA_036500095.1 Polyangiaceae bacterium | reverse complement strand
ATCGACGAGCTGTGCAGCGAGGGAGCCGATCTGATCGACATCGGCGGGGAATCGACGCGGCCCGGCGCGCCCGCGATCGCGGCGGCCGAGCAGCTCGCACGGATCGAGCCCGCGCTTCGCCACGCGGTCGCGCGCGGTCTCTTGGTCTCGGTCGACACCACGCACCCCTCGGTCGCCCAGCGCGCCCTCGAACTCGGCGCCCAGATCGTCAACGACGTCTCTTGTCTGGCAGACGCTGCGCTCGCGCAGGTCACGGCGCGCGCTCAGGGCGTGCTGATCCTGATGCACAGCCGCGGGCCGGCCGCGAGCATGACGGGCTTTTCCGAATACCCGGACGACGGCTACGCGGATGTCGTCGAAGATGTACGGCGTGAATGGCGCGCCGCGCGCGAGCGCGCGCTCGCGGCGGGCATGCCGCAAAGCGACGTATTTTTCGACCCGGGCATCGGCTTCGGCAAGAACGCCGCGCAGTCGTACGCGCTGCTCGCGTCGCTCGCTCGCTTCCGAGACGAAGCGCCGATCGTGGTCGGGCCGAGCAGGAAATCGTTCCTGGCGACGGTCGACGGCGCGCCGCCCGCGGAGCGGCTCGGTGGCACGGTCGCCGCTTGCCTCGGCGCCGCCGCGCGCGGCGCGTGCATCTTGCGCGTGCACGACGTGCGAGCGATCCGCCAAGCGCTCTCCGTCACGCGCGTGATCGAACGAGAAAACCGGGCTGAGGTCGCTCATGCCCAATAGCTTGCGCGTCTTCTTCGAGACTCGCTCGCCGATCCAACTGGCTCGCGACGCGCTCGACGTATTCCTGGTCTACTACATCGTGTACCGCGCCCTGCTCGTCTTGAGGGGCACGCGGGCGATGCAGGTCGGCGCCGGCCTGCTGATGGTGTTCGTGCTGTACATCGTGGCGCAGCTGCTCGAGCTGGTCACCGTGCTCACCATCATGGGCGCACTGATTTCCAGCATGATTTTGATCATCGTGGTGGTGTTTCAGAGCGACATCCGCCGCGGACTGCAGCGCGTGGGCAGCCGCGCCTGGTTCAGCAACTTGAGCCGCTCGCAAGAGCAACGCGTGATCGACGAGGTCGTCGAGGCCGCGACGGATCTCGCGCGCCACCGGATCGGCGCCTTGATCACCTTCGAGCAGGACGCGAACCTCGACGAGTTCGTGGGCGTGCACAAAGGCCACGTGGTCGACGCCCAGGTGTCGAGCGAGCTGTTGGTTTCGCTGTTCATTCCGGAGGGCATGAACAAGCTGCACGACGGCTCGGTCGTGATCCGCAACTACCGCATCGCCAAGGCCGGCGTGTTCTTCCCCATGCCGGAAGGGCGCGTGGTCGACGAGAGCTTCGGTTCGCGCCACCGCGCCGCGCTCGGCATCACGGAAGAGACCGACGCGGTCGTCGTGATCGTGAGCGAGGAGCGCGGCACGATCAGCTTCTGCTTCAACGGCAACATCGCCAGTAACCTCGACGGCGCCAAGCTGCGCACGATGCTGGAGGCGATCTTCAGCCCCAAGGTCCGCAAAAAGACGCGCAAAGTGGTGAAGGGACCAACCAGCGCGGAGGCACCTTCCTCGCGACGCGAGGAAACCGCGCCGAAGAGCCAGCGCCGGCCGAACGAAGATTCCGAGCCGCCGCAGCGCATCAGCCTGCTCGCCGAGCCCGAACGCTCTCCCGCGCCGACGCGCGCGCGAGCCGTGAGCGAGCCTCCTCCGCCGCTGCGCAGCACCATCACGCCCGCGCCGGTCCACGTCGCGCCGCTCAGAACCCCCGTGAACAACGAGAGCACGGACGACGGCCGGCACAGTGAGCCCGACGGCGAGCCGCCCGCTGAAGACGGGAGCAGTTGATGCTGGGCGGGCTCTTCACCGGCATCGTCACCTTCGTGCGCGAGTCGCTGACCGAGAACCTCGGTCTGAAATCGCTCGCGCTCTGTTTTGCGCTCGGCCTGTTCGCGTTTCTGCAGCGCCAAACCGACGAGCAACAGCGCACGATTCCGGTGCCGATCGTGATGCGCCTACCGCCGGAGAGCGCGGCGCGCGAGCTGATGACGCAGATCCCGGCCAGCGTGCACGTCACCCTGCGCGGCCCGGCGCACACCATCGACCGCTCGTTGCAGACCGGCGTGCCGCCGATCGAGATCGATCTACGCGATGGCCACCGTGAGTCGATAACCTTCGACGAGCGCATGTTCACGTTTCCACCCGACACCACCATCACCATCATCGATCCGCCCAGCATCGATCTGGAGTGGGAAGACGTGGTCACGCGGCAAATCCCGCTGCAAGCGGCGATCACCGGCCAAACCGCCGAGGGCTACGTGGTCAAGGGCCAACCCGAGGTCGACCCCACCGAGCTCACGGTGAAGGGTCCGGTCAGCGTGATCGAGGTGATGCAGTTCGCGCGGCTCGCCGCGTTCGACGTGTCGGGTCTGAGCGAGGGCATGCACAAACGCCGCATCGCGATCGACGCGCCGCCCGTGCGCGCGCGTTACCTGGGCCCGTCCGCCGCGACCGTCACGGTGACGGTCGCGCGCCGCGTGAGCGAGGCGCGCTTCGAGAATCGCGCGGTCGAAGTCATCGGTGTACCCGGCGCGACGGCCGCGCCGCACAGCGTCGACGTCACCGTCGTCGGACCGCCGGAAGTCGTGCGCTCGCTGCGTCCCGATCAGGTCGTGCCGCGAGCCGACCTCACTCAGCTGCAGAACGTGGACCTGAAGAAGCACGGCTCCGCGCTGGTCACGATCAACGTCGCGCTGGGCCACGCCGAGGCGGAACTGCAGCCGCCCGCGGTCACGGTCAAGTGGTGAAGACAGCTCGCTTGCGCGAGCTAGCGCCTCAGCGCGACCGCTCACGGTCGCGCGATCCTGCACCATTCGTGCTACTCTCAGCCCATGGCCATCGGCACGGCCCAAGGATTTCCGCGATTCGTCGACGTTGATCGCGACGATCGGGTGGTGCTGCACGGTCTCGAGTGGCAGCAATTCGAAATGACGCTGGCCGTTCGCGGCGATCGCGCGGGCGCGCGGCTCGCCTACTTGGAGGGGGATCTCGAAATCATGAGCCCATCGCGCTCACACGACTTCATCAAGACGACGATTGGGCGCCTTCTTGAAGCGTACGCTGAAGAGAAAGGCGTCTACTTCAACGGCTACGGCTCGCTCACGATGAAGGAGCCAGCACTAGAACGCGGCGCTGAGCCGGATGAGTGCTACGTGATTGGTCAGCCGAAGGAGAGGCCGGACCTGGTGATCGAGGTCATTTGGACGTCCGGCGGCATCGACAAACGGCGACTCTACGCGGGGCTCGGGATCTCCGAGCTTTGGGAGTGGCGTGACGGTCGAATCGAATTGTTCATCCTGCGTGGTTCGAGCTACGTCCCAGCGACGCGCAGCGAGCTTCTACCCAATCTAGATCTCGCCCTGCTTGCTCGTCTCGTCCAAACTGACGATCAGACCCAGGCCGTGCGTGAATTTCGAACGAGCTTGCGCTCGTAAACCAAACTGAGTTCGGGCAGATTCTCTAGCATCCGCAGTCAATACCCAAACCGTCCCGGCTCGCCCCACGTCGGCGGCTGCGCAGGCTCCGGAAAGACGCGCTTACCGAGGCCTTGCAGCACGTGTAGCGAGTACGCCCGTCGAAACACGAAGATGGGCAAGAACACGACGCTGCTCACGTATGGCAGCCCCGCGACGCAACACGTGACGAGCGTCGCGATGAAGATGACGACGCCCGCACCGAGCGCGAGCGGTATCAGGGTCAGGTAGTACAGCACGAGCGCGCCCGCGTTGCCCGGCCAGATCTCCGCGCGGAACGTGCGCCACGCGGCGCGCACCCGCGCGTTGTCGAGGTACATGATCGGCACCACGAAATCATCGAGCAGCCAGCCGA
The DNA here is from genome assembly GCA_036500095.1 of Polyangiaceae bacterium. Taxonomy (GTDB): domain Bacteria; phylum Myxococcota_A; class Polyangia; order Polyangiales; family Polyangiaceae; genus PMG-095. The sequence goes on along the minus strand of DASYCR010000149.1, from coordinate 2,860 downwards.
TCACGGCAAGCGGGAGTCCGAGGCAGAGCGAGTAGCCGGCCACGATGCCGGTCGCGAGCAGCGCGCGCTCCTTGAAGACGCCGCCGGCAAGCTCGGGATAAGCCAACCAGAACGCCGTGATGACGACAGCGGTGCCGAGCACGACCGCCAGCGATCCCAGGGCCAGCCGGAACTTGAACAAGCTCGAAGCGAGCGGGCGCAGGCGCTGCCACGGTTCACCGACGGCGTGGCGATCCCAGACTATCGACTCCACGAGGATCACTTTGCCGTAGCTCGACAGCCAGACGAGCGTGACCAGAACCGCCACGACGAAGAGCACGACGGGCACGGCGATCGCCAGCACGAGCGACATGTTCGAGTCGAGCCAGGCGCTAGCCTCCTTCAGCAGGTCGGCGAGCGACGTCGTGGCGAGCGGCGAGGGCTTGCCCGAAAAATTGCTGGGAATATTGAACGAATAACCGCCCTCGGCGAGCTGCGCCAAAAACACGACGAAGCCAAGATTCAGCCATTTGCCGAAGTCGGAGCGCGTGAACAGGCTGCGCTTGGTCAGCTCAACGGCTTTCGAGAGCGAATCGGTTAACGCGACGGTCACGATTGTCCCCGCTAGTTTGGTAGGTTCTGGCCGGAGGTCACGGCGGCAGCATACTCAGGCGTGGATCTTGGGTGATGTCGTAGTCCCCGTCGGGCTCGACGAAGATCTGTTTCATCTCCGGGAACCTGGCGCGCACGCGCTCCTCTAGCTCGTCGATCATGCGTTCGAGCTCCTTCACCGTGGTTTGGGGATCGACGCGCACTTTGAGCGCCAGCACGATCGCCGCGGGCCCAAGGTGCATGCTGAGTAGCTGCGTCACCTTGAGTACGCCGGGCGTGGACTCGGCCAGCGCGCTGACTTCCGCGCGCATTTCCGCGGTGATGCCTTCGCCGAGCAGGAGGCTCTTGATGTCGCGCGCGAGCAGAAAGCCGACCCCGCACAGGACGAGCCCGATCGCGATCGAGCCCACGGCGTCCGCGACCGAGCTGTGCAAGAGCCACGAGACACCGATCGCCAAAAACGCGATCGTGAGACCGAGCATCGCGGCCGTGTCCTCGAGCAGCACGATCACGATCGTCGGGTCCTTGCCGCGAAAGAGCGAATCGCTCAGGCTGCGCCCCGCGCGCTCTTTGTTGAACTCGCGGAGGGCGACGAAGAAGCTGCCACCCTCCATCAAGAGCGACACCAATAAGACCCCGAGCGGAATCAGCACGGATCCCGGCTCCGTAGCGTGCCCGCTCGTCAGCCGATGCACGCCTTCGAACACGGCGAAGACGCCGCCCATGAAAAACAACAAGAGCGCGACGATGAACGACCAGAAGTACGATTCCTTGTCGCGCCCGAACTGGTAGAGCTCCGGCCGATCGCGCTTGGCGAGCGTCATGCCCAGCAGGAGCAAGGCTTGATTGCCCGTGTCGGCGAAGGAGTGGACGCCCTCCGCGAGCATGGCCGCGCTGCCCGACAGCCAGGCCGCCACGAATTTGGCTACGGCGATGCCGAGGTTGCCCGCCAATGCGGCAATCACCACCTTTTTCGCGTCACCCTTACCGTGGCCGGACATGAGACCGCCGAGCGCGTCTTACAGCACCGTGAGTTCTATGCGCGAGCGCGCGTTTTCGAAATAGGACGCGAGCGCGACGTTCAAGCGCCGCGTCACGTACCAGCGGAGCAAGGCCGGCCGAGCCGTCTCGAAATCCAGCGCCTGAAACGGGGTGCCGGGCGCTTTGTGGATGCTGCGCAGCTCCGCTTCGCTCGGGGCGAGCATGGGTGACACCATGCGATCGAGGTACAAGCTCGCGCGCGCCTTCTGCGCGAGCAAATGCTGCAGCTCGCGATCGGAGAGGCCCTCGGCCCGGCGCGCGGCGTCGAACGCATCCTCCCCGCCCGAGCGATCACTCAGCATGCGATGCGCGAGCTCGGCTTGGCGCGTGAGCTCCGCCTCGCTGGGTTCGGGCTCGATGTGGAGCGTGGACAAGATCGCCTCGGCGATATGGCGATCGAGCGCGGCGCTCACGTGACGATCGCGATACGGCAAATCACCCAGCCGGCCGCGATCGGGATCGGCCAGCGCCTCGAGCCGAGCTTCGAACGACAGCTCCCGCTCGAACACGAAGCGAGGGTGGCGCACGCCGCCGGTTTCGGGCGCGATGAAACGCGCCACCGCCCGGTCGACCACGATGGGTTGCGCCCAGCCGCTCGTGCTCGCCAAGAGCACGGCCCCGAAGAGCAACCAAGCGCGCGGGCGCCTCATCGTGCAGCGGGGCGTTTGCGCGAGGACGGTGTGTCCTCCTCGTCGTCGGCGTCCACGTCTGCGGCGAGCGGCGGCGCGCCGGCTGCATTCGCGCCGGCTGGCGCCTCACCCTCAGTGGGCACACCACCCTCCGCGCGATGCACGAAGCCGCGCGCGGCGCGACGCGCCTTCACGAACTCCGCGAATGCGGTGACCTTTTCCAGATCCCGGGCGCCGAGCGTGTCCGCCAGCTCACGCAGCTGCTTGCGCAGCGCGTCTGCACTGCTCTTGCGCCGCGCGCTGAGTACGTCCGGCGTGGCGACCGGCTCGGCCGGCAGAGCATCCGCGGGCCACACCTGACGCGCGGTGGGCGCGAGGCCGTGCGCGCTGAGCCAGGCTTCCATGAACACACGCAGGCGCTCGCTGCGAAACGCGAACCAACGCTCGCGCTCCGTGCCGTACGTCATGAGCACGTCTTTGAAGCGGCGGAACGCGCCTTTGCCGTCGATTGCGGCAGTCAGCTGATCACGCAGCTCACCCTCATCAACCATCGGGATGAAGCGCTCCATCCAGCGGTACTGCTCGCGCGAGCTGACCGG
>DASYCR010000148.1:0-7230 GCA_036500095.1 Polyangiaceae bacterium | reverse complement strand
AGCGGGGTCGTGCGCGCGAGCAGCGAGCCTTGCAGGCCGAGCGAGACCGTGCCGTGTTTGAGCACGACCTGTGCGCCCGCCAGGCGATCGGGCGCGTAGCTGCAGGTGGCAAAGGTGGCGCAATTGCCGGTATTCGGGGCGAAATCGGTGGCCACGGCGCGCGGCATGCCCGCTTCCGTGACGCCCAGGAAGCCGGGCAGCACGCTCGCGTCCACGCCGAGGTAGCGCCCGCTGGCGGCGTCGATGCGCAGCGGATTGAGCTCGCCGCCGAGCGCCGTCATGCTCAGATCCATGCTCGAGCTCTTCAGCGTGCCGCTGATGCGCGCGCCGCGCAGCGTCGTGTCGCTCGAGAGCTCGTCGAGCTTGCGCAAGCTGAGTACGAGGCCGCGGCCGAACTGCGCGTAGCCGTCGCCGAGCGTCACGGCGAGCTCCGGGCTCTCGTAGCTCACGAAGTATTTCGCCGGGTAGACCCAGTTGATGTAGCGGTTGGAGAGCTCGACGCCGGCCTCGTTCACCTTTTGGCGAAAGTAGACGGGCGCCGGCGAGCCGCCGGCCGTTTGCGGCCGCGACGCCACCAGATCGAGGCCGATCTGCGTCGGGTTCGGCGAGCGAAAGAACCAGGCGTTGTCGACGCGCACCCCGACGCGGAACGCGCCGTCCGCGCCGAGCACGTTCAGCCGATTGTACCAGATGCCCCAGTTGTCGTTGGCGCGCGTGGCGGCCTGATTGGGCCGGGTATCGCGGTTGTCGACGTTGTACGAAACCGTGGTCGCTTCGGTGACGTCGAGCGTGACCGGGTCGCCGAACAGCGTCGGCTCGAGTGCCAGCGCGCTCCGCGCGCTGAGCGTCGTGAGCGCGAGCGCGAATGCGAGCGTGCCGCGCCGCGCCGCGCAAAGCCGCGAGCTACTGGGCGAGCGCTGCATCGATGAACGGCCAGAGTACGCTGTCTTGGTCGCCGAGCTGTTTCAGTTCGATGGTCATCGTGCGCGCGTCGACGACGAGGTTGAGCGGCGCGGTTTCGGCCGGCGCGTAGCTGCCCATTTGGTAGTCCGGGTCGAGCGCCATCGCGTAGTCCGAGTCGAAGGTCTCGACCCAGGTCTTCAAGTTGTCGGGGCTGGCGGGGTTGCGCGCGGCGTCTTGAAAGAGTGTGCCGAGGATGCGCAGGCCGAGCGGCGAGTATTGATCGTTCTTGGCCGATAGGGTTTGGTGTTCGGTGCGACACGCGGAGCACCAGATCGCGGCGGTATCGATCAAAATGAGTTTGACGCCGCGGCTGCCGGTCGGATCGTAATAGTCGGAGAAGGCGAGCGTCTCGAGTGAGCTCGGGTCGTGGCTCTCTTGCGCGGGCTGGCGGAAGCCTTGAAAACAAGCGTTCGCCAGCACCTGTCCGGTTTCGGCGCCGAATGGCCCGTTCGGATATTCGGGCGCAGTGCAACCACCACCCGCGAGCAGCTCGGGCGGGATTTTCGGCGTGTTGCTGCCGCAGGCCGCGCTCAGCGCGAGCAGGCTGAAGAGGCTCGCTGCGCGGGCCAGGGTGCTCATTTCTTCCGCACGCCGATGGCCGACAGAATCGGGATGCCGCCGCTGGTGGTTTGAATCGCGCTGCCGTCGGCGCTGACCTCGGCGTCCGCGACTTTCGCCCACGCGGCATACGGTGCGTATTCTTCGTCGACCTCGAGCCCCTGGATCCAAATCTCGGCCTCGCTGCCGGCGGCCCAGCCGTCCGTGTTCGGCAGGCTGAGTGCGGCGCTCGGGCAGAAGGTGGTCGCCACGGGCGCGACCGCATACGCGCGCGCAAATCCTAGACTCGGGTCGACGGCTTGCGTCGAGTCGCCGAGCGGAATCTCGATCGCGCGCAGCACGAGTTGATCGGCGCTGTACGTGAGCACGTCGTGGACGACGCTCGTGCCTGCTTGCAGAGTGAGCGTGACTTTGCCCTGCGTGACCGAGCCGCTCGCGGGAAATGCGCTGCCCTCCGCGTAGCTCGGCAGGCGCAGCGCGACGATGCTGCCGAGGTCCTGGCTCGCCGGCGTTGTGGGCAGGAGCACCGCGAGCTTGGCGTAGTCGAACCCGTCGCCGTATTTGTACGCGGGGCGCTCGAGGCTCATGTTCAGGCTGACGTCCGCGCGACCGCTGGCTGCGCTCGTGCCGTAGAAGCACACGTCGAGCCCGCACACTTGCACGGGTACGCCCGCGAGCGGTGCCTGCGCGCTGTCCGTGATCAACGCGCCGACGCTCACGAGTGCGATCGCGCTCGCGTCGACGTGATAGCCGGGTCCAGGGCAGGTGTTGGTCCCGCCCGCGCCGCCCGCGTTGCCGCCGGCCGTGGCTGCGCTTCCGCCTGCGTGGGTGCCCGCGCCGCCGGTGCCTGCCGCCCCAGCGTCGATGGTCGGCGTGCTCGCGCAAGCTGCGCTCGCGAGCGTCGTGCTCACGAGCACGAGCGAACGGAGGGTGCGGAGCGCGACCATCGGCGGCCTCGCTTGCAAGGCTATGCCATTGGTGTCGAACGGGCCAGCGCCCTGGGCCGCAGCGCGGAATCAGCCGCAGCGCGGAATCAGAAGAAGACGCCCATGTACCAGCGCAGCGTTTGCGCGGCGTTCAGGTCGGTGACGCTGTGGCCATAGGTGTTGGCCAGCGTATTGGCCGTGCCGCTCGGATAGCCGAGGCCGGCCATCGGAAACAGCACGCCGTATTCGAGCTTGGTGAAGAAGCCGCCCATCTTTTCGGGATCGTCGTTGAGCGCGCCGTCTTTGGACTGGAAGTAGACCTGTGCGTTGAGCTCGATGCCGAGATCGCGCTCGTGACCGGGCGCCTGAATGAATTGCGTGGCACGCGACCAGATCGCGGCCAGGCCACCGCCGAGCTTTTGCCCTGAGGAGTCGCGCAAGAAGTCGTACTTCACGCTCGGGCGGAAGTAATACGTGCCCTGCACGCGATTCAGGATGTTGCGGTAGAGGATCAGGTCGACGTGGTAGGAGGGGTTGAAGCGGAAGGTGGAGAGGGTGTGATCGCCGTGCTGGTTTTGGAAGCCGGTCGCCGGCGGTGACAGGCCGTCCACGTCCGCGTCGCCGGATGCCCAGCCGAAGTTGAAGCCGAGGTGCAGCTTGTCTTCCACCAGCTTCTGCTCGAGCTCGGTGGCGAGACCGTACTCGCGGATTTTGTAGCCGACGTACTGCGACGTAAATTGGTCGTGCTGGATGTCCGCGTTGTCGATCGAGCCTTGAACCGTGACGGCCTCGAGCTCGAAGCGGAACTTCTTGTACAGGGCTTGCACCCACAAGTCGGGTGTCCAGGCGGAGGCGGCACGCCGCGTGTAGGCGTTCGGGTTGGCGAGATCAGCGGGGGCGCAGCCGAGACTGGCCGCGCCTTCGGCGCAACCGACGGTGCTGCCGTTTTGATCGTCCGCGAGCAGCTGTCGCCGATATTCGACCTGGACGCCGCCGTTCAACACGACGTCGCCGTGGCTGAGCGAGAGCTTGGTGAGCTCGCGGCTCTTCTTCCTGTAAACGGAGAACACCCACTGGTCGACGTCGTCGAGCTGCGACAGATCGTAGGCCTGGCCGCCCATGGTCCGGCCGATGTTGTCGCTGGTCGGGCCTTCGTTCGCGAAATCCCACGCGCCGGACACGTACAAATCGAGCGGCTTGAAACCGGTGGTGAACTGAATGCGGTCGACTGTGGTTTGGTAGTTGTCGTCGTAGCCGTCGCCCGCGTTGTAGAGCATGCCCATGCCCCACTGGTACGGCATGCGGCCGAAACGCAGCTCGCCGACGGGCGTGGCGTACTCGGCCCAGGCGCGCTTGACAGCAATGCTGTTGCTCAGGCTGTTGATGCCGGCGGTCGGTGTCGACGTGGTGCGGCTGTCGAAGCCGAGCGGCTCGTAACCGCTGCGCGCGCCGACCGCGTAGCCCCCGCCCACCGTGGGCACGTTGTAGTAAGAGCTCGGCGTCGAGCCGAGCACCAAGTTATCGAATAGATCAATCTGGCTGATGACGCGCAGGTTGTCCGAGATGTGCAGCTCCGGGTCGAGGCGAAAGCGCATGTTGGCGCCCGCCTGTGTGCCGGAACGACAGCCATACACGCCGTTGATCGAGTCGCCGTTGGTGCCTTGATTCGTCTCGTCGGGCGTGCAGAGCGACGAGCCGTTCTGAAAAGCACCCGCGGGCGAGCCGCCCGGACCGTTGTACGCATCGTTCGGCGAACGCGGCCAGAGCGCAGCGTTGGGTAGGTCGACGCGTCCGAGCGAGAAGTGATAGAAAAGTTCGGCGCGCACGCGGTAGTTTCCGTGCAGCTCGAGGATCGGTCGCGCGTGTGACCACCAGTCTTCGGCGTAGACGTCGCTCTCCGATTTGCCCCCGGCGGTCGCGCGTTTTTGCTCCGCGCCTTGGCGCTTCAAATCAGCCGCGTCACGACCGGGCTCGGGCCACATCGGCAGCGGCGTGAGCGCGCCGGCTTGCGAGGCGGAGCTCGGCGGCGGTGTTGCCGGAGCGGTTGGAAGCTGGGGCGCGCTCTCGGCCGTCCCGGGACCGTTGGTGCCTGTCGTGTCGCCCGCGGTGTCCGGGCGCTGCGGCTCCATCGGGGTCTTGTTCGGATCGCCCAAGCTCGGGCTCTCGTCCGGTTTGGCCGCAGGCGCGGGCGGCGGTTTCGGCGCCGCTGCGGTGGGCGGCTGCTGTGCTCCTGCGACCGATGTCGACAACCAAACGCCGAGCGCGAAAACGGAGACGACAGAAGCTCTTTTCATGCGGATCTCGGCCAGAGGCCAACGGGCGGACGGACCCGTTTCGCATGTGCCGGCAAACACTGTCAACCGCGCGTGATTTGCCCCGCTATTTGCTGAATGCCGTCATGATCCCGGTACCGACCTCGGCGGCCTCGGCGGCGACGTCGGGCGCGGGAGTTTCGGCGCGCAGCTCGAGATCGGACATGGTCTTGGCGACGTCGGCGAGGCGTTGCTCGAGCTGCCAGCCCGGCGAGTCCGGCAGACCGAAGGCGGAGCGAAATGCCTCGCCGAGCTCGATCGCGGAGCCGTAGCGGTGCGTCGGATCCTTGGCGAGCGCGCGCGCCATCAAGAGATCGAGCATGGGCGGCGCTTGCTTGATCAGCCGGCTCGGTGCGGCCGGAGCTTCGTCGACTTGCGCCGTGCGAATCATGAGCTCGTTCCGTTCCGGTGAGTCGAAAGGCGTCACACCGGTGAGCATCTCGAACAAGACGATCGCGGCAGAATACAGATCCGAGCGTGGGTCGAGCGGCTTGCCGAGCACCTGCTCCGGCGACATGTACGCGCCGGTACCGGGTTGCGAACCGCCTGTCTCTTTGGCGTCCTCGGCGGGCACCTGCGCGATGCCGAAATCCGTAATCTTGGCGACGCCGTCGGCGCGCACGAGCACGTTCGAGGATTTGACATCACGGTGCAGGATGCCCAAGGCGTGGATGGCCGCCAGGGCACCGAGCAGCTGCGCGAAGTAGTGCCAGGCCTGTGCCAGAGGCAAACACGGCAAATTCGGATTTCGCCGCGACTCGAGCCGCAAGCGTTGAATGAGATCACTCAGCGGCTCGCCGTGCACGAGCTCAAGCACCAATGCAAGCTGCCCGCTTTGCTCGGACAAGCCGAAGAAGTGCACCACGTTCGGATGAGAGAGCCGCGCGAGCGTGCCCGCCTCGCGCAGAAACATCTTGCGCGCGCGACGGCGCCCCTGAAGCTCGGGGTGCAGCAGCTTCACGGCGACGGGATGGGGCGGTGTGTTCGCGAGCCGGCCCGCAGGATTGTAGTAGAGCCACCCGCGATAGACGACGCCCATGCCGCCTTCGCCGATGACGTGACCGAGCACTGCCCGTCCCCAGTCCTCGAGGTTGATCTCGCTGCCGGTCGTGAGCGCGGTTGGCTTGCGCGCGATCTGCGCGCCGCACTCCGGGCAAAACTGGGCAGCCTCGGGAACGATGCTCGAGCAGCGCGAACAGACAGCCACCTTGCCGATGATGATAGCGAGCCTTGCCGGCTGATGAAACGGACGAAACCAGCGCGTCGCAAACGCCCTTCGCGACCACGCGACCACGCGGCCGGGCCGCACCGATCTGCCGAAATGTAAGAGGAGCGCGCATGCGTGCCCGTCCGCGATGCCGGCGCTGGCCGCGCTGGCCACGACGGGAGTGAGCAACTCGTCGCGCGCGTTTCCGTTACCAAGAGTTACCAAGAGTTACCAAGATCAGCGTTGCTAGGGTCGTGTGACTGTGCGACTCTGAGTCCCAAATTCGCCGAGCTGAGGAGAAAGCCCAGTTGGTTCGCAAACTTTGCCGGTTCCCCGCTGTTCAGTATCCCCTGTCCGTGCCACGTCGCTCCCACGCTGCAAGCGCACTCACACTCCTCGTCGCCGTCGGCGCCTTTGCGCTGCCGCGATCCGCGCAAGCGCAAACGCCAGGCACGGCGGGTGAATTTTCGGTCGAGCGCTTCGATCCCGCGATCGGTCCGCGCAACTATTTCTCGACACGCGGCGTGCGCACCGACGGCAAGATGGCGTGGACCGCGGGCTTGGTCGCCGACTACGGCTTCAAGCCGTTCGTAGTCAAGAGCTGCACCTCGACCACGGATTGCAGCGCGCCGGGCGCCTCGCGCACGGTCGAGACGCCCGTCGTCGAGAACCTGATCACGGGCAACTTGATGGCGTCGCTGACGCCGATCCCGCGGCTGCAGCTCGGCCTGCGCGTGCCGGTGAGCTGGCTCAACGGTCAGGGGCTCGACGGAACCAAGGGTTTCGGCACCAAACAAACGCAGTTCAGCAGCGTCGCCCTCGGCGATTCGGAGCTCGAAGGCAAGTTTCGGATCCATGGCGAAATCAAGGATCCCTTCGTGGTCGGCGCCGGCGCCTTCATTACCGGCCCGTTTGGCCATGCCACGTCCTCGGGTCACTACATCGGCGACAAGCTGCCGGACCTCGGCTTGCGACTGATCTTCGACGGTGAAAAAGGTCCCGTCTCGTTGGGCGGCAACTTGACCGGCGTGTATCGCGACAGCGGCCGAGTCGGCACGACGCGCATCGGTTCCGAGTTTCGCTACAGCGTGGCCGGTGGCTTCCGCTTCAGCCCCGTGTTGCGCGCGATCCTCGACGGCTTTGGCACGACGCGCTTCTCCGCGCAACAGGGTGAGAACTCGTTCGAGCTCGACGGCGGTGTGCAAATCTCGCCGCTCGGTTCGCCGTTCATGATCAACCTCGGCGCCGGCACCGGTATCCTGCA
>DASYCR010000147.1:0-1692 GCA_036500095.1 Polyangiaceae bacterium | reverse complement strand
CACGCCTGCTGGTACCGGCGGAGCGGGTCGTACATGTGGCCATGCAAGCGGTGCTGCGAGCCCGAGCACGCTGAGCGCGGGCCACGCGCCCCAGCGCAAGCCAAGCTCCGCGTCGGGCGGGCTCGGCTCGCCTTTCCAGAGCACCACTCCGGCGAGGGCAGCCAACACACCGCACGCGTCAACCGTGACGCAGAGCGCGCACAAATGACCGATCTTGAATACCTGAAGCCCGAACAGCCCGAGCGCCACCGCGCCGCCGACCCCAGCAACCAGCGGTACCCAACGGCGTAGCTCGCGTGTCAGCGATATGCCTAACAGAAGCGCAAAGCCCAACATCCCGAACACGGGCAGCGGCACCGGAAAGCCATGGAGAACGAGGTAGCCGTAGCCGCTGCCGCGGACCACGGCGCAGCCGGAATTCGCGCCGCCACAGAACGTCGGCACGGCGCCCGTGTAGTCGACGAACAGGGCCGCTGAAACCGCCGGTGCCAGGACCGCCGCGAGCCGCACTCCAAACAGACCAAGCGCTTGCCGCACGCGCTGGTTCTTAGCGTGATCCGCCAGAAAAGCCCAACGGGATCCCCGAAACGGCAAAACACCCATGCTAGAAGGCGCGCCATGGCCAGTCGAATCCCGGCGAAGGGCGAAGTGTTGAGCACGCTCGCCGCCGCAAAAAAGCCCGTTCACGCGCGCGAGCTCGCCGCCAAGCTCGGCATCGCGGAGGCGAATGTGCCGAAATTGGTCGCAGCCTTGGACGCGCTGGTCGAGCAGAAGCGGGTCAAACGCCTGAGCGGTCAACGCTACACGATCGAGCTACGCGAAGTAACGCAGAGCGAGGGTTGGGAAGGTGTGCTGTCGCTGAACCCGCGCGGCTTCGGCTTCGTGAACGCCGTCGGTCACGATGACGCGTACATCGCGCCCGAAGCCATCGGTCCGGCGATGCACGGGGACCGCGTGCGGATCACCGTCGTTAGTCGTTCTTCGCGAGGGACAGAGGGCCGAGTCGAGCACGTCGTGGCGCGCCGCAATCCGCGCGTGGCCGGCGTTTTGCGCAAACGCGGTCGCAGCGTGTGGCTCGAGCCTGACGACTCGCGCTTGCGCGGCCCAATCGTGCTCTCGAACAACTCGAAGCTCGGCGCGGACGGGGACGCGGCCGTCGCCGAGATCACTCGTTTTCCCGAGTTTGGCGACGAAAATCCGGAAGGCGAGCTGATCACGGTGCTGGGCGCGCCCGGTGATCCCAACGTCGAGGTCGCCAAGATTCTGATCCGCGAGCAAGTTACCGAGCAGCACCCAGAAGGCGCGATTCGCGAAGCCGAAGCGATGGCTGTCCGGCTGTTGCCGTTGAACCTGCAAGGCCGCGTGGACCTCCGTTCGGTTCCGTTGCCAACGATTGATCCCGAGGACGCGCGCGATCACGACGATGCCGTTTGGGTCGAGAAACAGGGTGACGGATTTCGAGCCTGGATCGCCATCGCCGACGTGAGCGAGTACGTCCAACCAGGGAGCGAGCTCGACAAGGAGGCTCTGCGCCGCGGTTGCACCATCTACCTGCCCGACCGCGCGATTCCCATGCTACCGGCCGCGCTCGCCGCCGACCTCTGCTCGCTCCTCCCGGAGAAGGAGCGCCTGTGCTTGTGCGTGATTGCCGATCTCGACCGCGATGGGCGCGTGAAAGAGTTCGAGATCGTC
>DASYCR010000146.1:0-5590 GCA_036500095.1 Polyangiaceae bacterium | reverse complement strand
ATTTTTGACGATCTTGACCTCGATTTGCGCGGATTTCGCGGCCGTCGGGCACCACGCGCCGGAGTTCCTGCACGCGCACCCTCAAATGCCGCTCGGCGAGGTGCTCTTACAGGGTGTGGCGGAGTCGATGAGCCCGGGGATCTTGGGCTTCACGATGCTCTCGCTCGCCGCCTTGATCACGACGCTCGGGCTGTATCGAGCTTCGGGTGGGTGATATTGAGGATCGATGAGCACCGCACAATCCTGGGATCCGGATCGCTACGCACACAACGCTCGTTTCGTGGCGGAGCTCGCCGGGCCTGTCGTCGAGTTATTGGCGCCCCGGGCGGGCGAGCGCATTCTGGATCTCGGCTGCGGTGACGGCGTGCTCACGCGGCAGCTCGTCGAGCTCGGGTGCGAGGTCATCGCGGTCGACGCCAGCGCCGAGCTGATCGCCGCCGCCAAGAAGCTCGAGCTCGACGCGCGCGTGATGGACGGCGAATCCCTGAGCTTCGCGGACGAATTCGACGCGGTGTTCAGCAACGCCGTGTTGCACTGGATCAAGCGCGCGGATCCGATGCTCGCGGGCGTGTATCGCGCGCTCAAAAACGGCGGCCGCTTCGTCGCGGAATGCGGCGGTTATGGCTGTGTCCACCAGATCCGCACGGCGCTCGTGCGCGCGCTCGACCGCCGCGGCATCGACGGCGAATCCTGCGTGCCGTGGTACTTTCCGACCATCGGCGACTACGCCGTGCGGCTCGAACGCGCTGGCTTTCGCGTAGACAGTATCGCGCTCGTGCCGCGCCCGACGCCACTGCCCGGCGACGTCGTCGGCTGGCTCGAGACCTTCGGTGAAAGCTTTACCCGAGCGCTACCGGAGAGCGAGCGACCTGAATACTTGCGTGAGGTACGCGCTGCGCTCGAACCCAAGCTGCGCGACGCAAACGACACCTGGGTTGCGGACTACGTGCGCCTGCGCTTTTCCGCCAGCAAAGTGCCGGCGCTGAGCTGATTCAACCAAACACGCCAAGTGCGCTATCGTGCAGAGTCCGATGAACGGCATTCACCGGGTCAGCCGGCGCTGTCGTCTAGGCGCCGCGCCGCCCGCGTGGGGGCAGGCTCTGCACGAGCCGCCGCACGGCAAGCGGCAGCTCGCGCTCGTCGAGCAGCGCGTAGCCGAAGCGCGCGTAGGGCACGGCTCTGCCGTTGAGGCTGAATTGACGGCCGATTTGAAAATGGACGCCGCGCTCGGCCGCGCGCGCTTGCCAGGTTTCCACGTCTAAATCGGGCGCGACGCGGGCCCACAGCGCAAGGCCTCCGGCCGGTCGCCGATAGGAAATCGCGCCGCCGAGCTCGCGTTCGAGCGCCGAACAAAACGCGTCGCGCCGCTGCTCGTAGACGCGGCGCACGCGGCGCACGTGGCGCTGCACTTCGCCGTCCTCGAGCAGTTCAGCGACCGCGCACTCGAGCACTTGATCGCCCTGCCGATCGGCGAGCAGCCGCTCATACTCCATGCGATCGAGCAGCGGCTCGGGCGCCACCACGAAGGCGAGCCGCAAGCCGGGCGCCAAACTCTTGGCCAGCGTGCCGACGTAAATCACGTTGCCGTGAAGATCGCCGCTGGCGAGCGGCAGCACAGGTCGGCCATCGTAGTGAAACTCCTGATCGTAGTCGTCCTCGACGATGGCCATCTGCTCGCGCCGCGCGAGATCGAGCAAGGCCAGGCGACGGGCGGGCGCGAGCGTCACTGTGGTGGGGTATTGGTGATGCGGCGTGAGGTAGACGAGACGTACTCGGCGCTTGGCGCTCAGCTTGGCGAGCGCCGCCACGTCGAGGCCCTGCGCGTCCAGCGCGACCGGCACGACCAGCGCCCCAGCGCGCCGGAACACGTTGAACGCGCTCGGATATCCGAGCGCCTCGACCGCTACGACATCACCTGGGCGCACCAGCGCGCGCGCCAGCAGATCCAGTGCCATTTGGCTGCCGCGCGTGATCAACAGCGAGTCCGCGTTGGCCGCGAGCCCGCGCGTGCTGGAGACGAGCTCGGCGAGCGCCGCGCGCAGGCGCACGTGCCCGCGCGCGCTCCGCGCATAGCCGAGCAGCGCTCGACCGTGCTGTTTGGTTGCGCGCCGGTATGCGCGCGCGAGCAGACCGAGCAGCTCCGTTGGCACCAGCCGGAGGTCGGGGACGCCGCCCCAGAGCATGAGCGCCCCACGCGCCACGTGCGGAGACGTGACTCCACGCGCCGGTGCGGGCTCGACCGCAAAGCCGGGACGGCTCGGTACGCGCGGGCGCAGCGCGGCGCTGGCCGCGAAGCGCCGCGCCGTCACCTCGGGCGGGACGCGAGCGACGCAAGTAGCGCCGCCTTGCTTCGCTTCGAGCCAGCCTTGCACGGCGAGCTCGGCGTACGCCGCCACCACGGTGCTGCGGTGTACGCGCAGGGTGTCCGCCAACGTGCGCGAGCCGGGTAATGAGTCTCCTGCGCGCAGGCGGCCGCGCGCGATATCCCGCACGATGGCCTGGGAAATGCGCAGAAATAGCGGCAAATCCGCGGCTTCGTCCAACGAGAGGAGAAATTCAGTCGAACGCACTGGTATGTAAGAATTTACGATACTGGATCTTTTATAGCTACCAGAAAAAGGCAACATCGCGGGGTGTCGAACTCTCCATCATTCCCCGTGACTCCGCGGACCAAGCTGCAACGGCGCCCAGATCGCGGCAGCTACGACCGCGCGCTGGCGTACGAGATCTTGGACGAAGCGCTCGTGTGTTCGGTCGGATTTCTGGCGCGCGGTGAGCCGCATGTGATGCCGATGGCCTTCGCGCGCTTGGACGATCGCTTGATCTTGCACGGAGCTTCCAAGAGCCGCCTCGTGACGACTCTGTGTGAGGGCCCGCGCATCTGCGTAACCGTCACGCTGCTCGACGGGATCGTGCTCGCGCGTTCGGCAATGCACCACTCGCTCAACTACCGCGCGGTCGTGGTCTTCGGTTCTCCCGTCGAGCTCGTCGATCCCGACGAGAAGCGCGCCGCTCTCGTGCGGCTGGTCGAGCACGTGCTGCCCGGTCGTTCGGCGCAGACTCGCGCGCCAAACGAGCTCGAAATGCGGGCCACGCGCGTACTCGCGCTGCCGATCGAGGAAGCGTCCGTCAAGTGCCGCCGTGGCGGCCCGATCGACGACGCGGAAGACCTCGCGTTGCCTCATTGGGCGGGGCAGATTCCGCTCTCGCTCCAGGCGAACAAACCGATTGCAGACGCTGCACACTCACCACTCGGACCGCCGCCTGCCGTCGCGCTAGACTACGCGCGCGGTCGTTCGGACTCGAGGCTCTAGTCTCGCTCGAGCCGCAGCTCGACCTCCCGCACGACGTAGGTCCACTCCTCGCTCGCGCGCAACATCGCCAATAGCTCGTCGAACAAGGCGTCGTGTTCGGGGGCGTATTCGAACCAGGTCAAAAAGTCGAACGCCTCGCCTAGCTCTCGCGAGTGGTGCAGACGGCGCGCGATCATGGGCAGGTATTGCAACGTGCCCGCGATGTGTCGCGAGCGAGCTTCGAAGATGGCGCGGCGCTCGTCTTGCGTGAGCTCCCACCAGGCTTCGGATTTACTGATCGGAATGAGCGCAGCGCGCGTGGCCTCGCGGCGTCCGAGCGCGGCTTGTTTCGCGCGCAAAGCGTCCGCCTCCGCCCGCTCGATGTAGCGCTGGTGGCTCGTCACGCCACTCAGAACCCACCCGTCCGGACGCGTGAGTCGCTCGGACGCTCCGCCCTCCAAGAGCGCCACTCGGGACACCAGCGCGAGCGGCGAACCGATCAGGCTCTTCTGGCTCAGCACGCGATACGTTCCGGTCGCGCCGCCGACGAAACGAACCGAGAGGGGGATCGCCATGGTGGAAGCGTACGGCGGCACCGCGCGATCGGTTTGTGAAAATCGGAGATTCTCTACTCGGCCCGGATAAAAAATCAGTCACACTCCGGCTCTCAGCGTGTCCTCCCAGTAGAACCGAGATGGTCCCGCTCTCTATTTCGCAGACCGTGGTCGCCGCTCAAGCGGGCGATTTAGGGGCATATGCCGCGCTGGTCGACGCCACGCAAGGGATGGCCTATGCGGCGGCGCGCCGGGTTTTACGGAGCGAGGCGGACGCGCGCGACGCCACGCAAGAGGCGTATCTGGTTGCATTTCGCCGGCTCGCGGAGCTCGCAGAGCCGGAGTCGTTTGCGGGCTGGCTGCGCCGTATCGTGCTCAACACCGCGCTCAATCAGCGCCGGCGCGCGCGGGCGCTCTGGGTTCCGCTCGACGAGCCGGGTTCGCCGCCCGTGCTCGACGAGGCCGAGCAGCGCTGGACGGAGGAGCAGCAGCGCGCGCTGTCGCGAGCGCTCCTCACCTTGAGCTCGGCGGAGCGCCGCTTGTGCGAGTTCTACTATTACGCGGGCCAGAGCGCGGAGCAGCTCGCCGAGAGTGCGGGCGTCGAGCCGAGCGCCATGCGCAAGCGGCTGCAGCGAATTCGTGACCGATTGAGAAAGGAAATCGAGATGGACGAAAAACGCGTACTCGGGAGTGAGAGTCTGCCTACGGACCTGCCGGCCAGCATCGTCGAGCTACTCGCCCGGCCGCGCCTGGTGGAAATGCCCGACAATCCCGTGGCCGCCGCGCTCGCCACGCTGAGCGGCGCGTTCGCCGGTTTCGCGAGCATCGAGCTGCCGGAAGAAGTCGACCTCGAGCAAGCAGAGCAAAAACTCGGCGGCGACGCCGTGTACATCGATCGTTCGAAATTGCAGCGCATCGCGGGCGAGCGCGTGCTCCGCTACGACCTCAGCTTGCCGCTCTTGCTGAACGTCCGCTTTGAGGGCAAGCCCCTGCGGTTGACCGCGTCCGGCAAGGTTTACCGGCGCGAGGAGGTCAGCGCGACCCACTTGGAGGCGTTTCATCAACTCGAAGTGTTCGTGATCGACGACGCGGCATCGGCCGAGTCGTGGTCGTTCGCCGGGCGCGTGCTCGACTCGGTCGACCGCCTGCTGCCGCGTTCGGAAGTGCGCGTGACGCCGACCGAGTACCCGATGTGCGCGCGCGCCTGGAGTCTCGACGTGAACCGTCAGGGGGAGTGGGTCGAGGTGCTCGCCTGGGGTAAGTACGCGGACTGGGTCTTGCGCGCACTCGGCGCGGACCCGGCGCGGCATGCGGCTTACGGCGCGGGCTACGGGCTCGAACGCAATGCCGGCCTGCGCTACGGCATCGACGATATTCGCAAGATGGCGATGGCGCGCGTCGCCTGAGCGCCTCACGAAGTTCTCATAAAAGTCGATATTTTTTACGCGCGACTTCTGCGCCCAAGTTGTGTCTAATGCCCCCAACCAAAGGGGATATTTGCCATGAAAACACGCCAGATGGTCTTGGGATTCGCGGCAATCAGCGGGCTCTCGGCGTTCGCCTGGGCGCAGAGTCGAGACACCGGGCTGCGCCCCGTCGAAGCCTTTGAACGATTGGATCGCGTCGACGGCGAACTCGAGCGAGCCAGTGAGCGGCTCTCCACTATCCCGGCACAGGGCGGCATTCAGGTGCCTCCGGATCCGTGTCGCGCCGCGATCCCGCCCGGTCCGTGCCGCGTGTTGC
>DASYCR010000145.1:0-3873 GCA_036500095.1 Polyangiaceae bacterium | reverse complement strand
GGCGACCTTCGACGGCTGCTCATTCCTCGGCAAGTGGCTGACGCGCGCGATGGGTTTCGGCCCGACCCTCATCGGCGCCCCCTGGCTGAAGGCGATGGGCCCCGCCGTGCGCGCGGACTTCGAGCGCTTGCTGGAGACTCCCTTCGCACACCTGATCCCGGCGCACGGCACGGTGCTCAAGGACGACGCTCACGCGGGGCTCGAGAGAGCGATCGCTCATCGCTTTGGGAGCTCCGCGTCGAGCAAGTGACGTTTGGGCGACAACGCGCACAAGTCTAGGAGACGCCCGCGCGTTCGTGACAAGCTCTGCTCCCGGTGCGCTCCGAACCGCTCTCGCACAGGTTGTTTCGCTTCGTGCGGGCGCTGATCGTCGGGAGCGGCGCGACCCTGGTGGATTTCTCGATCTTCACGCTCTGCCTGCGCGCGGTGGGTCTGGCGCCCACCGTGGCGCGCTTGCCGGCGCTGTGCGCGGGAGCCTCGGTGCAGTTCTTCGGCAACCGCGGCTACACGTTCCGAGCCCGCGCCGGCAGCCTCTCGCGCCAAGCCAAGTGGTTCATCGCGGCCGAGTCGTTCACGCTGCTCTTGAACTGGCTCGTCTTTCGCAGCCTCGCGAGTCGTGTAGAGCGCGTGCCTCCCGAGCTCCTGAGCTTCGCGGGCACGTTCGTCGTGTTCGTGAGTTTCGCTTACCCAATGCGTCGGCTCGTTATCTTCAAGGTTCCGAGCGGCGCGCGAGGTGCATGAGCGCTCCGGCGACCGTGACCGAGAGCGCGCACAGCGGCTCGTCGAGCGCGCTCGACTCGTACACGACGTAGTCCCGCGCGATCACGTCGTAGCCCGCCAGGTGCCGCACGTGAAGCAATGAACGGCCGGGCCCGAGCTCGAGTCGGTCGATACGGGCGATGCGCGCGCTCGGATCGAAGGGTGTGCCGTAGCGACGCATCACCGCGTCGAGCGCCAGCTCGGGTACGTCGAAACGGTGCGCTCCCTCGACGAGCTCGAGACGCTCGCCGGAGACCTGCAAGAACACGCCGACGAGCTCGCCCGTGTCGGCGGTTTTTTCATAGAGCTTGAGCATGGCGCGGCTTGCGGTCGGGGAAGGGCCGCGGTCCTAGCACGCTGACCGTGCAAAAATAAGCCACCGACCCGCTCAGCGGCGCGTTGACGGGCGACAGTGCACGCGCGTCGTGACGCCGCGCGTGATCTCGAAGCTCTGCGTTTGCCAGTGGTCGGGCGCGCGCGGGTCGAACACTTCGATCGTGTAGCGACGTGGATCGAGGGTCATGCTCAGGCTGCCCCCAGGCAGGATCTCCGCACCGTCGAACTTGCAGCGGGATTCGGCTTGGATCTCGAGCGTGCCTTGAACCTTGCTGGCGTGTGCGTTCATCAGCGCGCCCGCCAAGAGACTCAAGGTGATGACAACCAGATAACCTTGCAACCACCGGTTTCGCGCAAGCTTGCCTAGATTGGATGAACCGAACCATGAGCCCTCCGCGCGAGCAACGAGCGAACCGTGATCCGTATCGGGCGCTGCCGGGTCGCGCGCCTCAGGAACGCGGGCAACAAGGCCCAGCGCCGAGCGCAGCTCGTCGAGCCCGCGGCCGAACGCGTCCAGACCTGGCAGGCAATCCGGCGTGAGCGCTTGCGCTGAGCCCTCCGCGCTCACGAGTAACAAGCGCGCGCCCGTTTCAGGGAGCTGTCCGCGCGTGCGAAGGCCGTCCCGAATCGCGCCCCGCTCGAGCCGCACGTCCACGACGCCTTGCAACGGAAAGCGGCCGAGCGCGCCGCGCCGCAAACCGAACAGCGTGCGCCACACGAAAATTTCCGCCTTTGCCCGGTCGACTCGCAAATGCAGGCTCCCCGCGCACCAGAAAGCGTTGACCAGAACGCCGAAGCCGATCGCGAACACGCCCGCGACGGCTGCAAAGGCACCGAGCCCGGGACGGTGCTCGCGAGACAACGCGAGCTCCGCGTCGTCCGCCAGGAACGCACGGACGCGATCACGCTCGAGCGTCGCTTGCTCCGCCGTCGAAAAGCGCTCGATTTGCAGCTCTCCGCCGCGCGGATCGAGCACGTCCACCGTGAAGACGTTCGGTGAGCGCGCCTTGCCTTCCGTACGCGCGACCATCTCGACCGCGGTGATCGAGCCGGGACCAAAATGGACGACGAGCGGAAGCGGCGCAGACTCGCTGAAGGTGCAGTGCGCGTGCTGTCCGAGTAAGCGCGCGCACTCGAAGCGCTCTGTTCGCAAGGCGAGCGTGGAACAACCGCCCACCACGATCAGCCAAAACAACGCAAAGGCCAGACGTCGCCAACGCGCCGGGAGCGGCCCGATCACGATCTGCAGTGAGCTTGCGTCGTCGAACATCGCTCGTCGCGACGCGCAACCGTCGCCGACCCGTGCTCTCGAAGCGCCGACTAACTCAGCCGATCGGCAGATTGCTCAAGTTGTTGCCGCTCGGGGCGTCCGCGCTGGTCTGCAGAACGCCTTGCTGGAGCCGCACGTAGGATCGGCGCCCGAGCTCCTGAACGTAGTAGCTCCACTCGTTGCTACTGATGTCCTTGATCACGTCCGCTGTCTTGCGTGGCGACCAACCTTGCCCGGCGTTGCACAACGCGACGATCTTGCCGCTTTTATCCTTTTTCACGGCCCTAACTCTGCGATCCATGATTTGACTCCTCAGAGGGAAACAGCCAGCCAGCGCGAAGCAACCAGTTTCAACCAACTGGGCGGCGCTCGAACAACAAACCGTAGCATGTTGGCACGGCTATTGCCAGCCGCTCTACTCGCCCACTCAACGGGTCATCTGCATTGGCCACGCGTTCGCGCGGCGCCTCGTCCGTGAGCGAGTGGACCGAATGCAACCCATTGGTTGCGTGTCGAGCCGAACGCGAGTAGTGAATAGGCAACCAGGAGGTTGCCCATGGCGTCCGTCACCGACCGCATCGAAAAGCAGATCTTTCTTCGCGCACCGCTCGCGCGCGTCTGGCGCGCGATCAGCGACGCCCGCGAGTTCGGCGCGTGGTTCGGAGTCGAGTTCGACGGTCCGTTCGTGACCGGGCAGCTTATCCGCGGCAAGATGATGCCGACGCAGGTCGACCCCGAGGTCGCCAAGCTACAAAAACCTTATGAAGGGCGCGCGTTCGAGTGCACGATCGATCGTATCGAGCCGGAGCTTTTGTTTTCCTTCCGCTGGCATCCATTCGCGATCGACTCGACCCTCGACTACTCGGGCGAACCCATGACCTTGGTCGTCTTCGAGCTCACGGCCGTCGAAGGCGGCACTCGACTCACCATCACCGAATCGGGGTTCGATCAGATCCCGCTCGAGCGGCGCGCCGCCGCCTTCACCGCCAACGAAGGCGGCTGGACGCACCAAGCCCAACTGATCGAGAAGTACCTCACGCATGGCCCGCGCTAGCGCCGCGCGCGCATGGACGAGCGCGGCGCCTCTGTTCGCCGCGCTCGGCGACGAGACGCGCCTGCGCGTCGTTTCCAAACTGTGCGACGGCGGCCCGCTCTCGATCACCAAGCTTGCCGAGGGCTCGCGCGTGACGCGCCAGGCGATCAGCAAACACCTGCGCGTGTTGGAGGACGCCGGCATCGCCCGCTCTGCGCGCGACGGACGCGAGACCGTCTGGCAGCTCGAGCCGCGGCGTTTGGCGGACGCGCGTCGCTTCCTCGGGCTGATTTCGCAGGAATGGGACAGCGCGCTCGGTCGCCTGCGCGCGTTCGTGGAAGAGTGAGCGGAGAGCTGTCATGCTTTTCCCTCGGTGCCCGCCAAAGTCAGCGCTGGGATTCTGCTGTTTCGACGTCGCCCCGCGCTCGAAGTACTGCTCGTGCACCCCGGTGGCCCGTTCTGGGTGAACAAGGAT
>DASYCR010000144.1:0-4895 GCA_036500095.1 Polyangiaceae bacterium | reverse complement strand
CAGGGTTCTGAACGGCGCGACGCCCGCGGAGCTCGCGCTGATTCACGATGTATTCATGGCCGTCTTGGTCGACCCCAACTATTCGGACAAGAGTTACTTGGTCTTCAACTTGGGCGATATCAACCTGTTTCGCGTGTACGGCATCGAACTGGCGTTCGCGCTTTCCGACACGCTTGCCGCGACGCGCGAACTGTTCGTGATCGCCGCTGAACAGGCTCGCCTCGGGCGCAATCACTCCGTTCCGGTGACGCTCCGGTTCGTTCGTCAAGCCGACTCTCTGCTGGCCATGCAGTACGGCAGGGACACGACGATGATGGAGATCGGCATGCTCGTGGCTGCGCCCGGCTCACAAGCCTTGCTCGAAACCTACGAGCGCAGATTCATCGACAAGTTTCGTGCGCGCCCACACTGGGGTCTCGATCTATCGATCTTGAAAGACTTCAAGCAGGTGCGCGAGCTCTTTCCCCGCGCGGACGATTGGTACCGAGTCTATAGCGAGCTCAATCGAAGCGGCGTTTTCAACGGGCGCATCACCGACAGACTGGGCATTTCCATCGGCCCAGCTGCGAGCGAGAACTAATTCAGGCGAGTGGGGCGATCTTGCCGCGGATCACTTGCAGGCAGCGCGATCGCCACACCGAGCGCGCGCTGTGATCTCCAATAGACCCAGAAGCGCCTCCGTCTTCGATGCTATAGGTTGGGGATGAAACTCGCCAAACTGACCGGGGACGAGATCGCGGCGCGGCTGAAGCCGCTGCCCGGATGGACGCTGCGCGAAGGCAAGCTGCACCGTGCCTACACCTTCGGGGATTTTGCCGAAGCGTTTGGCTTCATGGCGCGCTGCGCGTTGGTGGCCCAAAAACAGGACCATCATCCCGAGTGGTTCAATGTCTACAACAAGGTCACGATCGATCTGTCGACGCACGACGCCGGTGGCATCACCGAGCGCGACTTTGCGTTGGCGACGGAGATGGAGAAGGCGGCGCCGGCGACGGCTCCCACCTGAAGAACTCGGACGCGCCGCGCCCCGCGCTTTCCGCGAGCTACGCGCGTCACGGCGCGACTCTCGAGCAATGCAATGCGCGGACGGTCAGCGTATCCCGGGTAACTCCGTCCACGCGCGCGGCTCCGCCGGCGTGAGCGTGCGCTCCGCCAGCGGCTTCTGCCACCAACCGACATCATCCAGGCGCCGCGTCGTCCTCACGGGCTGGGCGAATCGTGACCATGGGTCGAGCGTAGCGTTGGCTTCGTCGTACTTCAACGCGAGCCGTCGCCGATCAGGTCATGGCTAGCAGGATCTCTTCTCCGTTGTCGGGCGGACGGAGCCCGTCGCTCCGCCCGGCGAAATAGCGCTGACTGAGTTCGGACGCCGACACGTGTCGAACCTCCCGAAATCCCGCCTCGCGCGCGAGTGTCATGAGCTCCGCGGGTTCGAAGAAGCTGATGAACGGCGTGCCGCTTGCCCTTGCGCCCTTGGCGGCGCGCTCGAGACCCTGGCGCGCATCGGCGGCCGCGAGCTCGAGCGGCACGAGGAAGGTCATGGCGAGCGTCGAGCCCGCCGCGAGCCGAGCAACCTGACAGAGCGTGTCTCGATTCGCTTCGCCGGTGAGGTACATGCTCACGCCGGTGGAGGCCACGACCGCTGGTTTGTCCGCGGCAAAGCCCTCCGCCGCTAGCCGTTCCCGCCAGGATGCGCCCGCCTCGAAGTCGACGGGCACGAGATGTAGCCAATCCGGAACACCGAAGCCGAGTTCGATCAGGCGTCGTCGCTTCCACTCCTGCGGACTCGGTCTGTCCACTTCGAACACTCGCAGACGCGACGCGAGCTCGGGCCTGCGCTGCGCGAAGGTGTCCAGACCCGCTCCCAAGAGGACGTACTGGTCGACGCCGCGGCCAGCCTCTTCGGCGACGAGGTCCTCGATGAAGCGCGCGCGCGCCACGATGGACGCACGGAAAGGGCGCGTGCCTTGCGCGTCCATGTCGGGACGGCCGCGCCAGCCGTCGTCGGGAGCCGCGAGCCGCAGCCCGAGCTCGTCCTCGATCACGTGCGGCGGCGGATCGAGCTCAACGTGCAGCGCGCGCCACAGCGCGACCCGCACGGCTGTTGGGTCGGCCGCCACTGTCGGTTGTTCTGGCATGGGGTCTTGCTCCTGGTTCGGCTGGCGGCGCGAGCGTCACGCTGCCTCCGTGCCCTCGAGATAGTCGAACCAGTCGAAATCCGCGGGGCCGCTGCAGGGGACGCCGTTGCCGGTCGCGTACATCGCAAAATAGACGCCGGTGAAACCACCTGCAACTTCGGTGGAGAGGTAGCGCGTCTCGCCTTCCCCCAAGCGCTGCAGCTCGCTCTCTGAGCGACCGAACGAGAACACGTATTTTGCGCGATCAGCCGCAATCGCGAGGACCCATCCGTCCTCGCCCGGGGGAAGCGGCTGGCAAGCGACCTCCGTTTGCAGCGTGCCGATGCGACGGCGGAGCACGGCGCTCGCGACGCCGCCGCGCAGAGCGACGAAGATCTCGTAGTGGTGCTGCTCGTTCATGCGCACGACCAGCCCGGCTTCCTCGCGCGCGGTCGCGGGGCGGAATGCCAGGCGAGTCGCGACCCGGACCGCGAAGTGACACTGTCGCCGGCCGAGCCAGCTGGGCGATGCAATGTCGTCGAGGCCGTCGGCCGAGCCGTGCAGACGCAGGTGTCCGGGCCGCTCGCTGAGCGAATACGCCGACGCTTGCGGATTGCGCAGGTAGTTCCAAAAAGGCGCGAGCTCAGTTGCGCTGAAATCATCGCGCTCAGCCGCACGCGGCACCGGCTCGAGCGGCGCGGTGATTTCTTCCTCGAGCGCCAGCCGGCCGGCATTGCCGAAGAGCGGAAAGCCGTCGTCCGCCCACGCGACCGGGCTCAAAAACGTTTCGCGGCCGAGGTGGTAACAGGGCGGGTAACCATTCGGACGAAAGCCGAGCGCCACCGCGAACCACGCGCCGTCTGCCGTCTCGACCAAATCAGCATGGCCGAGGCCCTGGATCGGACTCCAATAACTCCGATGGGTGAGGAGCGGATTGCGCGAACACGGTTCGAAGGGCCCCCACGCGCTCTGGCTGCGCGCCATCGTGATCATGTGGCCGTATTCGGTGCCGCCTTCGGACATCAGCAAGTAGTACCAACCGTCGCGCCGATAGAGGTGCGGCCCCTCGGGGTGCTGCCCACCCGTTCCGCCCCAAACGACCTTGGGCTCGGACAGGAGCTGGCCACTCTCGACGTCGATCCGGCTTTGAAAGGCGCCCTGGTGCGAGGTCGTGTAGAGCGCGCTTCCGTCGTCTTCGAAGAACAAGGACGGATCGATGCCCGGTTGCGCGATCCGGATCGGCTCCGACCAGGGTCCCTCCGGCGCGCGCGCGGTGACGATGAAATTTCCGCCCAGCGAGACGTTCGTCGTGGTCATGTAAAAGACGCCGTCGCGGTGACGCAGCGTCGGCGCCCACACGCCGCCCGACGCTCTTGCTCCGACGAGCGGCAGCTGGCTTGCGCGCGTCAAGCAGTGACCGATTTGCCGCCAGTGCACGAGATCGCGGCTATGAAAGATCGGCACTCCGGGGAAGTACTCGAAGCTGCTCGTCACCAGATAGTAGTCGTCGCCGACGCGACAGACGCTCGGGTCGGGATAGAAGCCAGGCAGCACTGGGTTTCGATAGCGGGCCATCGCCGTCGACCTCTACTACATTGCTGTGCTCGACCCTGGCGCGCTCGTCTCGGTTACCGTCGATCGCACGGCGGATTTCATTTTGCGGACAGCGCAAGTGCGGAATCAGAGCTTTCGCTCGGCACGCGCTGGATTTGCAATGTCTCGAAGACACAATGGCTGGTGCGAGTGCCTCGCGAGTGCGTTATGCCACGGGTAACATACGCTACCTATTTCAAGGTGCCGCCTGGCAAACACCGGGGTCGACTACAACAAGATCCCGTGGCGGCTCGGGCTCTTGACGCAAGCCCTAGCGCCGCACGTGGCGTCGCGCCGCGCCCCCTCCATTCTGCCTCGTTGCGCTGCAAAGCGGTGTCCGCGGCTCAGCTGCCCCCACCGCTATTGATTTGGTAGCGTGTGGCGGCATCGCGGACCGCGCGCTCCACGTCCTCAGGTTGGGCAGAAATTGCCGCACGCGCAGCACCCCGACGGCGCGCGCGGGCACGACCACCCCCGGCCAGGTACTCCCTTCGAATAGCACTCCGGCGTCGAGCGGGTCGCCGTCGTCACAAAGCGTGCTCGGGATGAATCCCCAAGCGCAAGGATACGCCCAACCCTCGGGCAGCGCGCGCTCCCAGCGCACGATTTTGACGTCGGCGTCGTATTTGAGCTTGGCGGTCGAGCCGAGCGGCGCCTCGATCACGACCTGCAGATTGCCACTCGCATCGTGATGCGGCAGACGGATCAAATCGCTCATGTGTTGCCGAGTGCATCCAACGTGCCCCACTCGGAGCGGCGCGACGTCGCGTAGTCCAACGCTCTAAAATGCGGTGCGAGACTTGCAGGGGCGGTTGCTCATGAAAGCCACCGCACTCCTCAAGGAACAGCATCGCGCAGTCGAAAAGCTCTTCTCTCAAATCGAGGGGGGCCAGCAGGACCTCTTGCCCGAGCTCGCGAACAACCTCGCCGGCCACATGACCATCGAGCAGGAAATCTTCTACCCTGCGGTGCGCAGCGTCGCTCGAAGCGAGATCTCCGAGGCGTTCGAAGAACACTCGGTGGCCGAGCTCGCGCTGAAGCGCGCGCTCGCGCTCAATCCCGAGGACGAGCAATTCTCCGCGCGTGTGAAGGTGCTCAAAGAGCTGATCCAGCAGCACGTCAAGGAAGAAGAAGGCGAGCTCTTCCCCAAGGTCGAAAAGAAGGTGTCAGCCGCCGATCTCGAGC
>DASYCR010000143.1:0-6302 GCA_036500095.1 Polyangiaceae bacterium | reverse complement strand
CGAGCCAATCGCCGCACCGACACCGATCAAGGCACGACGACTTGGGACGACTCGTTGATCGTCACCGACGATGGCGGCGCGACCGCGACCGACGTGCTGCGCAAGCAAGCGGCGCTGCTCGGCTTCGCTCTCTCCCCGGACGGCACGACCGTGCTCGCCGGCTACGGCGATCCGAGGGTGCCGCCGGAGGTGACGACCCCGGAAGATCTGGGACTTTATAGCGCAAATTCCAGCGATTTGACGTTCGCGGCCCAGCTGCCGCAGCTGGCCGTGAGCTGCCTGCGCTGGACGAGCGACGCCCTGTACGCATGCGCTACGGAGAGCGATCCCACCGGCATCGATCCGAACGCGCATGATTTTCACGTGGCGCGCCACACGGGTAGCAGTTTGCCCACGGCGCTCACGGACTTCACGCCGCTCGTCAAGCTCAGGGACGTGCGTGGACCGCTGCCGAACGCGAGCGGTCAAGCGAGTGGCTGCCAAGCGGAGTGGTCGACTGGGGATCCGACGAACCCGACGCAAATGAGCGTGTGCGCGACGTTCAATGCCTGCACGCTGAGCGGCAGTGTTCCGTTGTCCGCGGGTTCCATCAGCTGCGCGGCGAGCGCCGGCGGCGCGTCGAGTGGCGGTGCGGGCGCTGGGCAAGGTGGCAATGCGCAAGGCGGCAATGCGCAAGCGGGCAGCGCGGGCACGGGCGTGGGCGGCGGCGCCGGCGCGGCACCGAGCTCAGCGGCAAGCAAGAAGTCCGGTTGCAGCTGTCGCGCGGCTGCGCGCGGCGACGAGTCGCTCATACTCGGTGGCTTTCTGCTCGGGGCGCTCGGGCTAGCGCGCATCACGCGCCAGGCTCGGAAAAAGCGCGCCCGCTAAGCCAGCCGGCCCGACCCGCGCCAACTCGCGCGGCCTTCGAGCACGCCGCCGTCCGCGGTCATGGCCACCAAGAGCCCGGCGTCGGCGATGATGCTGATGAAGGGCGCTTGCCAATTGGGATCGGTCCAGACGGTGCGCCAATTCAGGTCGCGCCCCGGATCGCGCACCCAAATGCGGCCGAGGCTCGTGACCCATTCGCGATCGAGCACGTCCATGGCGGCCGCGGTGAGATCAGGGCCGCCCTCGGCCAGCGAGGCCACGGCGCTCGTGCCGTCCACGCGCAGCGCGACACCTTGGCTGCCCACGAGCAAACCGAGCCCGCGCTCGGGCGACGTAGCGCCGCCCACGAACGCGCGCGCGCGCGGCGCGAGCAGGTACTCGACGTCCCATTGCAGCGGCGAGTAGATCGCCGCAAAGCCTTGGCCTTGCGTCAAGCGTCCGCACAGGAGCCAGCGCGTGTCGTCGAGGCGCAGCAGGGCCGCGACGTACGCGACGCCCTCGAGCCGCATGGGTTTTACCCAGCGCCGCGCGGCCATCGCCCAGAGCGTCGGCGGTTCGCCCGGCAGTTGCCCGACGGCGGCCAGCAAATCGTCGAAGCGACCGTTGCCGTGCAGAAACACGAGCTCCGGATACGGCGCACGCACGACCTCGCGCACGCCGTCGCTCGCGTACACCGCCAAGTGTCCGCCCTCGCCGCCCACGAGCCAGCAGCCGGCGTCCATGCGCCGCGCAAAACGCATGCCCTGTGCCAGCGCACGCGCGGCCTCCGGCGCGTCGACCCACACCTGGCCGTTCCAGAACGCGGGGCCGCGCGTGGTGAACACGAAACAATGTCCATCCACGTCCCAGGCCGCGCTCAAGATCACGCGGTCCCCGCCGGGCGGGTGACGCACCGTCCACTCCCAGCGCGAAAGATCCCCCGGCGGAGCGAGATTGATCAAGCTGTTGATCAAGCGCCGGCTGGGCCTGGGCGGCGTCGGGCTCTCGGTGAGCCAGGGTGTCAGGCTCGCCGCGAGTTCACTGGCGAGTTGTGGGCGTTGTTTCGGGTCATACGAGGTGGCGCGCGCGAGCGCGGCGTCGATCGCGTGGCACGCCTCGGGGCGATCGCGCAGCTCACTGACCAGGTACTTGGCTTCCAAGACCGAGCGGCGCTTTTCTTCTCGCACGCGCAAAATGGCTTCTAACGGCGTGCTCACGTCGAACAGACGCTCACCGGTGAGCACGAAATACACGACACACGCGAAGCTGAAGACGTCGGTGAACGAGCCGGCGCCGCCTTGGCCGTCGGGCATGCATTGCTCGGGGGCCGCGTAGCCGAGCGTGCCCACCGGCATGCCGCCGAACGTCGCGGCGAGTCCCTGCGGCCGCGCGATCCCGAAATCCGAAATCTTCAAGATCTCGGCCTCGCCGAAGCCACAGCACAGCACGTTGCCCGGCGTCAGATCTCGATGGATGACACCCACGCCGTGAATCGCGGTAAGCCCGGACGACAAGCACTTGATCACGTGCGCGACGCGCGGTGCGTCGAACGCGAAGCCGGTATTTTTGACGCTGCACTCGACGCGGTCTTCGAGCGTCGTGCCCTCCACGCCGCCGTGCACGTATTCGACCGCGAGCCACGGCGTCGGAGGCCGATTTTCGCCGTTCAAATGCGCGCTGCCCGTGTCGACCAAGCGCACGACGAACGGGCACGGCGGCACGCGCTCGTTCAAGCGACCGAGGGCCACGGCTTCTTTCTGAACGAGGATGCCCGCGGAATTTTGCGCGCCGGACTCCGCCGAAGGACGCACCAGCTTGAGCACCACCGGCGCGATCCCGTCCGGGGCATGACGCAGAGCCAGAAACGCTTGGCCCATCCCGCCTTCGCCGATGCGACGCTCGAGTCGGTAACTGACGTTGGCTTGGAACTCGGACTCGATGACGCGCCCGTTGAGGGAAGCCGGCCCCGGCGCCATGGATGGACCCGTCATCGGCTCTCGTGTTCCTGGTCGGCGACGCTACCACGGATCACGGAGCGGAAGCGAAGCCCAGGCCAAGCACATGAGCCGGCGGGGCCGGCGCCTGCTCTCCTACAAGTCGCGGTGGTCGCACGGCGCTGCAAGCCGGAAACAAATAAAAACCACTCAGTTGGGCTCTTGCAGGATGTCGTAATAGAGCGCTAGCGCGGCTTCGACTTCGGCGGGATCGTGATACGGATCCGCTACGAAATGGCCAAGCGCGGTGTCGACGGGGTTCGAGAAGCTCGAGGGTACGGTGCCCGACAGCGCGCTAACCAGCCGTTTGCTCTGAAAGTCGAGGAACGCTTGCTGGCTCAGCGAATCGTAGCGCGAGGGGTCGACGTCGACGCGCGCCGAGATCGAGCCTTTGATCGGATTGAAGGCGGCTTGGCCCTCCACTGAGCCGAACACGCTGAGCAGATCGAGCGCTCCGCGCCGGTTGGGTGCGCCTTTGGGCAGCGGGAACGAATCACCGGTGAACACGAAAATGTCGCTGGTATCCGGAAACGGCACTTCACCGAAATCGCTGTCCGGGCTGTAGCCGAGCACTTCCAAATAGCCCTTCGCCCAGTCGCCCATTTGGGTCATGGCGGCCTGACCCTGCGCCATCATTTCGACCGCGGCGTCCCACTCCAGATCGCCCGCGTTCACGTTGGTGTAGGCCCACAGCTTGCTCGCCTCGCGCAGCACGACGTCGATCTCGGGATCGCGCGGGTCCTTCTTGCCGTCGAAGTAGTCGGTGTAGAAAGCGTCGCCCGCCATCGCGGGCAGCAGGTTCTCGAAGAACAACTCGGAGAGCGTCCAGGGACCGCTGCTGCCGACGGCGAGCGGGGTGATGTTCTTGGCGCTCAGCGTGTCGGCGAGCGTGTAGAGTTCAGCGAGCGTGGTCGGCGGCGTGAGGCCGTTGTCGGCGAAGATCTTGCGGTTGTAAAAGAGCGTGTTCAGCCGGTGGACGTTGATCGGCACGGCGTACACCGTGCCGTCGTAGCTCACCTTGTCGAGCACGGCGGGCGGCACCGCGCTTGCCCAGCCTTGATCGCGCGAGAGCTGCGTCAGCGGCTCGAGTTTGGAATTTTCGTCGTCCGCCCCACCATTTTTGACCCACGTATAAAGATCGGCGCCGATGTTGGCTTGGTAGGTGTCCGGGGGATCGCCAAAGGAGAGCCGTTGAAAGAGTCGCTCGCGCGCCGTGGGCGCGTCAATTTCCGCGGCGTTGATCACGGTCACGCCTGGACTGTGTTCGAGAAACACATCGGTCATCGCGGAGAGCGCCTGTTTTTCGCCGGGGGAAGTCCACCAACTGAAAATTTCCACGACGCCCTCGCTCGAGGCGCTGTCGCTGCTCGAGCAAGCCGAAACGCCGAACAGCAGCGCGGCCAGAGCTGATGTGCGCACAACCGACCACAGTCCGCTACCGCGGCACTCATGGCAAAGGGACACGCACAGCACGTTAGCACTCGGCGCGGAGCACTGCTCGCGTGCGCACTCGCGCCTGAGAACTCCGTTGATCCGCTGGTTTTCAGGTTATGATTCCGCCCCCATGTCGCGACTTGCCTCGAAGCTCGATGCGGTGCCGGCGGCCCGCTATCGCACGCTCTTCGAGCTCGGACAGGGAGGCACCTCCAATGTTTATCTGGCGGTGGCTGTGGGGCCGGCGGGTTTCAACAAGCTCGTGGTCTTGAAGGAGCTACGCAGCGCCTACGCACAGGATCCCGAGTTTCGCGCGATGTTCGAGAACGAGGCGCGCCTTTCCGCGCGCCTGAACCACCCGAATATCGTGCAGGTGAACGAGGTGGCCGAGCACGAAGGATCGCCGACGATCGTGATGGAGTATCTGGAGGGTCAGACGCTCGAGGCGATCATCTCGAATTGCCCCGAGCCGTTGAGCTGGCCGATGCATCTGCGGATCATCGCGGACGTGCTGCGCGGCCTACATCACTGTCACGAACTCTGTGACTACCAAGCCAAGCCGCTCAACGTGGTGCATCGCGACGTGTCCCCGCACAACGTGATGATCACCTACGACGGCGTGGTCAAGGTGCTCGATTTCGGTATCGCCAAACTCTCCGGCTCGCTGATCGAGACCGAGACGGGCGTGATCAAGGGCAAGCTGCGCTATATGCCACCCGAGCAGATCAGAGGCGGCGCGATCGACCGCCGCGCGGACGTGTACGCGGCCGGCGTGATGCTGTGGGAGGCGGCCACTGGGCTTCGCATGTGGAAGGGCCTGTCAGACGCGACCATCCGCGATCGAGTGCTCGCGGGCGAGATCCCGACGCCCAGCAGTCTGCGCAACGGCGTGCCGGAAGGCCTGGAGGCGCTCGTGATGAAGGCGCTCGCGCCGACGCCGGAACAGCGCTTTTCGACGGCGCTCGAGCTGGAAACGAGGATCGACGAGCTGCTCTCGGACATGTCCGTGCGCGTTTCGCCGCGAGACATCGGGCGCTTCGTGGCGACGTGTTTTGCGCGCACGCGCACCAGCATTCAAGGCAAGATCCAAGCGGCCTTCGGCGACGACGACACGAAGACGATGGAACTCGTGTTGGTCGCCGGCGCGACGACTCTGACGGCTCCCGGTTTCGCGTCGAACGCGTCCGAAGAGCCAGCCCGGCGCGGCGCGCGCGCACGGGTGCAGCGCGTCGCGGCCTTCGCCGTGGCGCTGGCGGCGTTCGTCTGGCTCGTGAGCCACCGCCAAGAGCGTGCCACCACGGCCGCTCCGTCGCGGGCGGCCGTCGTCTCGACGGCCATGCCATCCGCGTCACCGCCTGCCTTGCCGAAGCCGGTCACCGTGCGGGTCACGGCGTTTCCGGCCGACGCCGCGCTCAGTCTCGACGGCACCGCGCTGACGAGCAACCCGTTCCACGGTGAATTTCCGCGGGACGCGCGCGACCATCTCGTGCGGGTGAGCGCAGCAGGCTACGAACCCGCCGTCGCGACCGCCCACTTCGACGACGACGTCGAGCTCGTGCTCGTCCTGAAAAAGCAGCTCGCACCGCGCAACGTCGAGCCGGGCTCGGCAGAGCCTCGGGCGGCCGCGAAACGAGCGGTCAATCCCGCGTCGCCCGCGAGCCCCGCGCGGGCCGCGAGCCCCGCGTCAGCTGCGAGCCTCACGTCAGCCGCGAATTGCACGCCCCCCTACACGATCGACGCGCGCGGTATCAAGAAATTCAAGTCCGAGTGTTTGTGAGGCGAGCGTGATCCGCGGCAGGCAATTGACGATCGTCAGCGCGCTGTGCGCGCTGCTCTCTCGCTCGGCGCTCGGCGCGGATCCGGCGCCTGACGCGGACGCCAAGCTCATTCGTGATCGCTGCGTCGACGCCCACGCGCAGGCTCAAGAAGCGCGTCAGAACGGCGATTTGCAACAGGCGCGCGAGCTCCTGCGCGTCTGCACGCAATCGGCCTGCCCACAAGTGGTGCGCGCGGATTGCGCGCCCTGGT
>DASYCR010000142.1:0-2782 GCA_036500095.1 Polyangiaceae bacterium | reverse complement strand
CAGTCGCTACGTGAACGGCTTCGCCGGCGCGAAAGTACCGGACCGATCCGGCAATTTGGTCGATAATCCGCTCTTCCATCAAGGCTCGGCCACGCGGGCACCGACGCTATTCACGTTCAGCGTGATCGCCGGCGTGCCCTGGCAAGATCTCGCGACCACAGCGAGTCTTACCGGCAACACGCTCGACTATCTGCCGGCGGACCAACTCGCGGCGCGCTGGAGCGCTATCGACGGTGACCCGACGCGCTACGTGGCTCCAACGGATCCCTTCATGGTCGAAACGACCGCCGACCGCACGACGCTGCAGATCGCGCAACAGAATCCCTTCAGCGCGAACACGCTCGCTCCCGACACGTCCCAAAATCCCAAGGCGAACGCGATCAACGGTCACGAGCAAAACGTCGCCGAGCTGGACGACCTGCAATATGCGTGCATCTTCCCGCTCCCGAGCCCGAAGACGTGCACACAAGGCGCGCAACAGTGTGATTGTTCTCCAGCCGTGGGCGGCGACACGACGGCGATCACGGCCTACAACAGCCCAGTCTGCAACCCACCCGGCGGCGGTGCTCCGACTCCGACCCAGAATTACGCCAAGGCCTACCCGGCGTTGCGCGAGCTCTGGGTCGCGAGCCAACTCGGTTCGCGTTCGGTGGTCGGCTCGATCTGCGCGCGCAACACGTCCGACAATACGCGCAGCGACTACGCATATCAGCCCGCGTTCGCGTCGATCGGTCGCCGCGTCGCCGCTACGCTCGCACCGGCAACACCGTAGTTCCGCCTGGAAATACAGGCGTGCGCGCCGGGCAGAGCCGAGCCGGCGGACCCGGCACATGCGTTTCTGACATGTCGCCAAGGTCGCGGGAGTTTTCGGCAGGAACTTCACAAGAAATAAAATCTAGACACGAGCGCCACGGTTCACGCATTTTTGCCATGCGGCTTGCGCAGTACGACGCGAAGTGCCGCGGAACGCTGCGACTACGTTGTCGTAAACACGCGAATACTCGAACGCGCTGCCTGGCATGACGATTGCTCGACGCATTTGCTCGTATGCGTACGATTGCTTGGTTTACTCTGTGGCTCGCCGGCATCAACACCGCGTGCGCCGGCAAGGCGTTCACGTCAGGCACCGGCGATGGCGAGATTCCGAACGGCGGCTCGGCTGCGGGAGCTCCTTCCTCCGCGGGCATGTCTGCTTCCTCCGCGGGCACGTCGGCGCGCGCAAGCACGGGTGGCTCGGCGGGTACGGGTGGCGTGACGAGTAGTGCGGGTACAGGCGGCGTGACTAATCCTGGCGGTACAGGCGGCCTGACGAGTACGGGTGGCTTGGCGGGTATCGGCGGCCTGACGAGTATCGGGGGCTTGGCGGGCACGGGTGGCTTGCCTGGGATGGATACCTCGGCGAACACCAGCGGCTCGGCGGGCAGCGGCGGCTCAGCGGGTACCGGCGGCTTGGCGGGTTCGGGCGCCGCAATCAACGGCGGCGGCGCTGGCTCGGATGACGCGGGCGCGGGCGTCGGTGCGACGAGCTGCTCGGCTTCTGAGAGCGAGCACGCGAGCTCGAGCTGCGCCGATCTCGCGAGTGTTCCCACCGATGGCAGCGATTGCTCGTGCATCGGCGAGCTGACCTGCAGCTTCGACCTGTGCGATACCCTGGGAGAGATCACGGCGACGTGCAGCAAGAGCAAGGGCAGCGGCATGCATTGGCTGGTCAGCAGCGTGCCGTGCTCGGATTGACGCGCGTGTGGTCGCAGCATGGACGGTCTGCGTCGAAGTACGCCTTTGTCTGACATGCTTTCGTAGCGCGTCGCGTCGCGCTTGCTCGCGCCGAGAGATTCGAGCACGCTAGTCGAGAGTGTCGAGCTCGCGACGAATACGGCCCACGCGGATCGCCTGGCTGACGGCGACCTCTGCGCTCCTCTTGTGGACGGGGAGCGCGTCGGCGGATGCTGCAAGCGACGCTGCCACGCCCGGCAGCACGTCCCCAGCCGCTCCAGCCGCTCCAGCCGCTCCAGCGAGCGATCCGGTCAAGGACGCGGGCGAGCGCTATCAGCGCGGCCTGACACTTTATGCGGACGGAGAGTTCTTGCTCGCGCTGGTCGAGTTCGAGCGCGCTTACGAGCTATCGCCGAATTATCGCGTGCTCTACAACATCGGGCAGGTGCGCATTCAGCTGGGTCGCTACGCCAAAGGACGCGAAGCGCTCGAGGCGTATTTGGCGCAAGGCGGCACTGAAATCCCGGCCGAGCGCAGCGCGGCGGTGAGCAAGGATCTGGCGATGCTCGCCGAGCGAACGGCGGAGCTAGAGCTCACGAGCAATGAGCCCGGCGCGGACATTTCGCTCGACGGCCACCTCGTCGGCAGCTCGCCGCTGAGCGCGCCGCTGGTGGTCGACGCCGGTGAGCACACGCTTCAAATACGCAAGGCCGGCTTCTACGACCTCTCGCGTTCGGTCACTCTCGCGGGCCACGACCACATCGCCCTCGACCTTCACCTGAGCAAGCTGCCGGAGAACGCACCGCGCGTCGTGGTCGAGCGACACACCGAACGCGTCGTGACGACCAAGACTACGCGCACGTCGATGTGGGTCGGCTGGGCCGCCACCGGAACCCTCGCCGCGACCGCCGGTGTGATCGGCTATCTCGGTGTGTCCAAAGCCAACGAGCTCGAGTCCATTCGCACGGACTACGGCGTCACGCGCTCGAAGCTCGACGACACCAAGAGCTCCGCGCGCACACTGCTCGTCATTTCGGATTTGACGGCCGGCGCGGCCGCGGTGGTCGGC
>DASYCR010000141.1:0-9654 GCA_036500095.1 Polyangiaceae bacterium | reverse complement strand
CGCCAGCCCACCCGCAGCAGAAATGCGCGCGGCGGGACGGTGCTCGCGGGCTCGTCAGCGTCACGGCAGCCACGCTCCGCTCGTCTCGCGAGCCGCAATAGCGCCGATTCCTTCCAGCCGTCGAACGCGCGCGCGGACGAGCACGGATCCCAGTGCCACGCCGCGAGACTCAGTCCGCGCTTTGCCAAGTGGTGCCGGTCGTTCCTGAGCACGTACAGGAGCGCGCGGCGCACTTGCAGTGGCGTTTTCAGCGTGCGCGCATGATACCGATCGCCGAACACGCGACCGCTGCGCGAATGCGCTCGGTTCACCGCAAGCGCCACGCGAATCGTGAGCCCCTGTACCCCGCGCGTCAACGCCACGCGATCGTCCGCCTCCGCGATCAAATGGATGTGATTACCCTGCACCGAGTACTGAACCAGCCGAAAGCCGAACTGCTCGCGCGCGGCGGCTAAAGCAGCGCGCACGGCCTTGAACGTACGCTTCTGACGCAAGCCCTGTGCGCCCTTGCGAACGCGCAAAGTGACGTGCAACGGATGATGCCCGCTGAGCTCCGGCCGCACCCGATGCGGCACGCCCGCATGCGGCGACTTCGGACGACCGGCCCCCGCACGCGCGCCGCCACGAGGTGGCTCACCGCGCCGACGGCGCTCATTGTTTCGAGAGGTAAACTGCAACGATAGCTGCATCGATGTGGGGCGTATGCGGCTGTTCGCCGAGCTGAGTGAACGCGCCATTGCCCGGGAATCTAGCGCGACAACATGAATTAGGCAATAGTATATAAGAGGTGTCGTGCTTGTCCTTGCTCGATCAACACAACGGCAGCGGGCAACAGGAGGGGCAAACCAAACCCGATGGAGGGCGCCCTCACCACCTCTGCGCAACAGCCGCCGGTCTGTTCGGGTTTTTGCGTTCGCTTTTTGCTCCGCGCCTCGTCGCAGGCCTCCAAACCGAAAGGCTCGCATCGCCCGTCCGCACAAACGCGCGCGCAAGCGCCGTGTTCGGGGTTCCGTTCAACGGCGCCCTACCGCCCGCGCCCTACCGCCCGCGCCCTACCGTCCGCGCCCTACCGTCCGCGCCCTACCGCCCGCGCCCTACCGTCCGCGCCTGACCCTCTCCCTCTTCCTCGTGACCCGAGCGCCTGTCAGCACAAGTGCGCGTACTGAAATAGCTTCAGGCACCCAGCGCCGACGCCGGCGGACGCCGGAATCGTGAGCACCCAGGCCCAGACGATGTTGCTCGCGAGACCCCAGCGGATGCCGCGGCGACGCATGGTGGAGCCGACACCGACGATGGCGCCGGTGATGGTGTGCGTGGTCGAGACCGGGATCTTCAGGAAGGTCGCGCCGAACAGCGTCGCGGCGCCGGACAGCTCCGCGCAGAAGGCGGTGTGCGGGCGAAGCTTGGTGAGCTTGGTGCCGAGCGTCTTGATGATGCGCCAGCCGCCCATCGCGGTACCGAGGCCCATCGCGGTGTAACAAGCGATCGCGATCCAGGTCGGACCCTCCGCGATGTTCTTGTCGATGTAGCCGCCCGCGATCAAGACGGCCAAAATGATGCCCATGGTTTTCTGGGCGTCGTTACCGCCGTGTCCGATCGAATACGCCGCGGCAGAGAGCAGGCGCACGTAGCGAAACACGCGCTTCACTTTGAGCGGGCGCCAGTCGCGCAGCCACCACGAGACGATCACGAGGAAGATGCTACCCAGAAAAAAGCCCACCATCGGCGAAACCACGATGAACTCTGCGGACAGCGCGAGCTTCGGCAAATTCAGCACACGCACGCCGCCGTAGGCCAGGCCCGCGCCCGAGAAGCCGCCCATGATCGCGTGCGATGAACTCGACGGCAGGGCGAGCCACCAGGTGAGCAAATTCCAAAAGATCGCGCCGATCAGCCCGGCCAAGACGACCCACACGAAGCCGGGATCGGCCGCGTTGACCTTGACCAGGCTGGAGACCGTCTTGGCGACGCCTTGGTGAAACACGAACAGCGCGACGAAATTGAAAAACGCGGCCCACAGCACCGCGCGGCGCGGGCTGAGCAAGCGCGTCGAGACGATCGTCGCGATCGAGTTGGCGGCGTCGTGGAAGCCGTTGATGACGTCGAACGCGAGCGCCACCACGATCGTGAAGATGACAACGAGGGACGTGGACATGGGCTCTAAATCGCTACGAACGCCTGAGATTCCAAAGATGTTCGAGTCGACTCAGACTTGCTCGAGCACCACGCCCTCGATGATGTTGGCCACGTCCTCACAGCGATCCGAAGCGCTCTCCAGGGCCTCGTAGATCTCTTTCCACTTGATGATGGTGATCGGATCCTTTTCTTCGTCGAACAGGCGAGCGACCGCGCTGCGCAAAATGGTGTCGGCCTCGTTCTCCAGCCGATTGATGTCGACGCACTTCTTCAACACGACTTTCGGATCTTCCAAGTTCCGCAACTGCTTGCAGGCCTCGAGCACGTCCTGCGACGCTCGCAGGAGCACGTCGGCCAGATCCCTCACCTCCGGCGTCATGTCGCGCAGCTTGTACAAGGCGATCCGCTCGGACGCGGCCTCGATGAAATCCATCACGTCGTCCATGCGCGTGATGAGGCGGTGGATTTGATCCGGGTCGATCGGGGTTATCAGCGTCTTGTGCAAGGCCTCCACGCAGCGATGCGTGATCACGTCGGTCTCGTGCTCGATCTCCTTGATGCGCCGCGCCTTGGCCTCGATGTTGGCGCCGCTGGTGACGAGCGATACGAACTCCCGCGCGCCGTCGACCGTGAGCGCCGCGTGACTCTCGATGAAGTCGTAGAACGACGTCTCCTTGGGCAACAGCCGACCGAACATGGCGGCGCGTTTAACACGTCCATCACGCCGCTGTCATGAGTTCGTCACTCGACTCGAATTTCCGCTTTCAAAAGCGGGCGCTTACACGCCCGGCGACCGCGGGTTCAGCCGCCCAAACGGCGCCTGGCGTCCGCCAAGATTTCGCGCGTCCGGCTGGAACCGACGCGCGTCACCCCGATCGCACGAGCGGCCAAGATGAAGTCGAGCTCGCGGATCCCGCCGGAGGCCTTGATCTGAACCTGCGGCGCGCAGCGCGCGCGCATCAGCCGCAAGTCCTCGAGCGTCGCGCCGGCTGGACCGAAACCGGTCGAGGTCTTCGCCCAATCGGCGCTGAGCTCGCTGCACAACTCGCACAAGCGAATTTTCTCGTCTTCGCTCAGATAGCAGGTTTCGAAAATGACTTTGATTTTGCACCCATGCGCGTGTGCTTCGTCGATCACGGCCGCGAGCTCCGCGCGCACGTAGGCGAAGTCGCCGCTCTTGACCTTGCCCACGTTGACGACCATGTCGAGCTCGCGCGCGCCGTCGCTGATTGCGACGCGCGACTCGTTGAGCTTGACGGCCGTCGCCTGACCACCGTGCGGAAAGCCGATGGTCGTGCTCGGAACGACGCCGCTGCCGGCGAGGATCTCCGCGCAGCGCCGCATGAAAAAAGGCAGAATGCAGACCGACGCGACGTCGTACTCGCGCGCGAGCGAGCAACCTGCGGCGAGCTCGTCGTCCAGCAGCGTCGGCGCGAGCAGCGAGTGGTCGATCAGCTTGGCGAGTTCGACGTAGCTGGGCGAGGCTGTCATGGAGCAAGAGTACCTCGCCCACGGTGCAGGGTATTTGCCGCGCTTTTCAGCCGAAAATCGAGCTGCCTGCTCGAGCGGCGCACGCGTTACTTAAATGGCGTGTGACTGGCTTTTCTTCGCTTAGGGACAAAATGCCCCGACCCCATTTTTTCCTCTTTTCCCGCACCTGCTGACTCAGCTGCACGTATGCACTGAATCCGTGCCTGCACTGCATGGATCACCACCACTACTAACTTACGCCATGACGGCGTCGGCAATGCTGCGCTCCCGGTATGCTCCTCCGAATCATGCCGGTGAGCAGCGGGTTCCGACGTCGTCGTGGTGTCTCTACCGCACGTCGGTGCAGGTGGGCGAGGTCCGGAATACCGCACATTTGGCGTCGTCCGACGGAAGCGCCATCGCTCGCGTTGACCCCCTCGGGGCTCCTTCATACGCTGCGCGCAATGCGCTCGCACACGTGGGAAAAGCCGACGCTCCTCTATCTCACGCTCGCTCTCACGGCGCTCGGCTGCGGTGAACGCTTCCGACCGATCACGGCGCATGACGTGGCAGCGCCCGCCGATCCACGCGCGACCTACGGCGTCGTGCTCGAAGTAGCCGCGCATGAAAGATATCCAATCGTCGCGCGCGACGACGCACACCTCGTTCTGCAAGTTCGCTCGCACGTGGACCAAACCGATAGCGGACGCGTGAGCGTGATCAACCTCGGGGTAGACCCGAACGGCGTTCACTTGTGGGCGAGCGGCTACCTCGTGCACCCGGACGGGACGATCCATCGCCGCTTGGACGCGGAGCTCGAACATCTGGAGCGCGTGCTCATGGCGCGGCTCGGTGGCGGGGCAGCCGCCATGGTCGCCCAACCGCTGCCGCCTCCCCAAGCGCCGCTTGCGGTCCCGCCAGCTGCGCCTCTAGCCGCGCTGCCGAGCGCTTGGAACGAACCCGCGTCCGATCAGGCCACGTGGGGTCGCGGCAGCTTCACGTGTCTGCCGCTGACGCTGTCGCCCAAAATCAGAATGAGCTTTCGCTCCAGCTCTCCAGCGGTGAACGCGCGGACGTTACGCTCTCGCTCGCGTACTCGCCCGCGCTCTGCCGCTCAGCGAGCGAATGCACGCAGCCCGCTGGCTGTCCGGCGCTCGGCATTGGCGACGCAGCGCACGTCTCACGCTTGGCCGCGCGCTTGTCCAAGAAAGAGCTCAGCTCGCAGGCGACAATCCTATTCCGCGGGCAGCCCGTGGCCACGCTGGATCTGAGCCACCATGGCTCGGTCGCTCAAGCGATGACGGGCGCCAAACACTGACAGCTAGCGAACGGTCTGAACGGCCGCCATGAGCCCGTCCTCGGTCAAGGTCGAGCCGCCCACCCAGTGCACGCGACCGTTGCGATCCGCGACGAAGGTGGTCGGCACCGCGTCCACTTTGAAACGCCGGCTGAGCGAACCGTTCGCGTCCACGATGATCGGAAACCTCAAGCCGTCGCGCGCTTGCATCCGGAGTGCGTCCTCCTTCTCGGCATCGCGGAAGACACCGATCACGACCACGTCGTGCAGATCTCCGTACATGGCTTGCGCCGCGCGGAGCGTGCGGTCGCAGGCCGCGCAATCCGGCGACACGAAGCTCATCACCAACGGACGCTCGTAGAAGCTGCCGGAATCGAAGGAGTTCCCACCGAGCGTCTTGGACTCGAAGTTCGGCACCACCGTCTCGAGCAGCGGGCTCGCTTGTGTGGCCGGCGGCGGAACACTACCGCACGCCACCAGCGCACCGAGCCACGCAAACCGAATGCCCTGCCACATGAGGCGCGCAACATATCAGCGGAAATGTCGCTCGAATAGCGCGGCGCGCGCGGCGCGCGGAATCCAACTCGCTGTGTACCGCATAGCTCGATTGTTCTTTTCCTCTCGCAATTCCGAGTTTGGTGCCTGAGCGCTGCAACGCGCTGCGACCAACCACATTGCGATGAACAATTCCGCACTCCAGGGCTCCAAAACCGTTCGCATTCGTCGGGTCAAGTTCGCCTCACTCGCGCTGGCGATGATGCTCGCCGCCGGTGCTGCACCGGCGCGAGCCGCGGGTACGTGGACAAAGGCGCCAGCGAGCACGAGCAACGGCGGCCCGGCCTTTGGTTTGTGGCTGCTCACCGACGGCACGGTGCTCTCGCACGGCAACGCCTTGAATCACTGGGTCAAGCTGACGCCCGACGCCAACGGCAGCTACGCCACCGGCAAGTGGACGACGCTCGCCTCGAGCGCCTACGCGCGCGGCGGCGCGCAGGAACACGTGCTCAAGGACGGACGCTTTTTCGAAGCAGGCGGCGAGTACATTTACGTATTTCCGGCCGGTGGCTCGACCTCCGACTACAACACGGTCGAGATCTACGACCCGGTCGCCAATACCTGGACGCTGAAAACGCCGAGCCCGCTCGGCGACATCGGCGACACGGGCAGCGCGACGCTCTCGGACGGTCGCATCATGGACAGCACGCGCGGCGCGTCGACCACGCAAATCTACGATCCTGCCGCCGACAAATGGACGACGTCCGCCGCCAAGCCCGGCGGCAGCGGCAACGAGAACTCCTGGGCGTCGCTGCAAAACGGTGGCGTGCTCGCCGTCGGCGGCTCGTCGGCCGCGATCTACAACCCTGCCACCAACAAGTGGGTCGCCACGGGCAAATATCCCGCGGGCGTCAGCTTCGGTGACACCGCGGGCATCTCGCTGATGTTCGACGGCCGCGTGATTTCCTACGGTTTCGGTCAAACCGCGATTTATACGCCCGGTCCCACGGCGGCCGATCCGGGCACTTGGGCGCTCGGCCCGGCCATGTTGATGGGTAACGAAGCCGAGGACGAATACAGCGTCACGGAGACGAACGGCAAGGTGATGATCGCGACGTACCCCAAGGGTGGCTCGCCGAACGTGATTCAGGAGTTCGATCCGGTCAGCAACACCATGGCGGCGGTGCCGCCGTCGACCGACCAAGCCCCCTATCCGATTAGCTACCTCAATTTGCCGAATGGCCAGCTGATGGTGACGTGCGGCGGCAGCGACTGGTTCTACACGCCGGACAGCCAACCGCAAGACGCTTGGCGCCCGACCGTGAGCACGGTCACCGTGAACACGGACGGCAGCTACACGCTGACCGGCACGCAGTTGAGCGGCCTCATCAACGGCGGCGACGAAGGCGACGACATGACGATGGCCGAGAACTACCCCATCGTTTGGCTCAAGGACTCCGGCACCAAGGTCTACTTCTGCAAGTCCTTCAACTTCAGCACGATGATGCCGCTCGTCGGCGACGCGCCGCAAACCACGCAATTTACAACGCCCGCGGGGCTCCCCGCCGGCACGTACGATCTGTACGTCTCCTCCGTCGGCGTTCAGTCGAAGGTTCCGCTCAAATTCACCGTGGGCATGGGTGGTAGCAACGGCGGTGCCGGAGGCGCAGCAGGCAGCGCGGGCACGGGCGGCTCGAGCGCGGGTACGGCAGGCGCATCGGCGGGCACCGGCGGCGTGAGCACTTCTGGAGCGGGCGGCGTGAGCACGGCCGGCACCGGCGGCGTCAGCACCTCTGGAGCGGGCGGCGTCAGCGCGGCCGGGACCGCCGGCAGCGGCACGGCAGGCACCGGCACCGCAGGCGGTGACGCGAGTAGTGGCGCAACGACCGGCGGCGCAGGCGGCGTGGCAGGTACTATCGGCGGTGGCGGCATCGCCGGGTCGAGCTACGGTGGCTCTGCTGGCGTGCCGAACGGCGGCGCCGCTACCGCAGGCTCCACCGATGAGACCCCCAACAACCGACGCGCGGCCAGCGAGAACCAACCCGGCTGCGCGTGTCGCGCCACCGGCGTCGAGTCCGGAAGTGCGCCGCCGATTGGCGCGCTCTTGCTCGGTCTCGTCGCGCTTTCCTGGCGCAAGCGCCGCTGACGGCGCCCGAGTGCGTTACGCCCTCTTCGCGTCGTTGACGCTCGCGTCACTCGCCTTTGGCTGTCATTCCGCGGGCACGCAGCCAGAACCCGCGCCCTCGAACGAACTCCGGCACGCGCTCCACTCGTCATCACTCGCGCTCGACGCGAGCGGTAGGGAGCTCTACGTCGTCAACCCGGAGTCCGATTCGATCTCCGTGCTCGACGTGCAAACGAGGCAGCTCGAGCGAGAAATTCTGCTGGCGGACGCGCCGCCCAGCGCGGACGCGAACACGGGCGTTTACACGCCGAGCATCATGCCGCGCACGGTCGCGCTCTCGCCGGACGGGGGCACACTCTACGTCACGGCTGAGCGGGCGAGCGCGGTGCTGGCCGTCGACGTCGCGTCAGGCACGGTCCGCGGCAGCGTGACCGTGGGCAGCGAGCCCGTCGGTTCCTTGCTTTCGCTTGACGGTCGCACGCTGTTCGTCGCTTGTTCGCAAGACGGCAAGGTGGTCCGGGTCGACACGCAAAGCCTTTCCGTGGTCGATAGCGTGACGGTGCCGAGCGAACCGTGGGCGCTGGCTGCCTCCGAGGACGGACACGCGCTGTTCGTCTCGCAATTTCTTGGTCCTGGGGTGGTCGCCGTCGAGCCGACGACGATGACCGTCACGGGCTCCTGGGCGATCCCAGACACCGCGCCGCGCGGAGATCAGCAACTCGCACACGGACAGGTGCGCGGCCTGTACGATCTCGCGCAGCGCCCGGGCACGAGTGAGCTGTGGGTCGCCCACACGCTGCTCGGCACCGACACGCCGCAGCCCGCGCTCGACTTCAAATCGACGGCATTTCCGGCGCTCTCACTCCTCTACACGGACGGCACGTTCGAGCAAACGCTGTCGAACGACGCCTCGGCCGTGCCCGGCATCGACGGCTCGTTCGGCGACGTGGTCTCGGGCCCGCACGCGCTCGCGTTCACGAGTGACGGCGCCTTCGCGCTGATGGTCGACGCCAACAGTGAAGACGTGCTGGTCGTCGACACGCGCCAGCACAGCGAGAGCGCGCTCGTTCGTCCCCTGCCCGGCAAAATGCCGGATGGCATCGTGATCGCGCCGGACCAGACCTTTGCCTACGTGGATGAGCGCATCTCGGGCGACGTCGCGGTATTGAAACTCGAGCGCACGGGTGACGCGCTACACGTCTCC
This sequence comes from Polyangiaceae bacterium, assembly GCA_036500095.1. Classification (GTDB taxonomy): domain Bacteria; phylum Myxococcota_A; class Polyangia; order Polyangiales; family Polyangiaceae; genus PMG-095. The sequence goes on along the minus strand of DASYCR010000141.1, from coordinate 927 downwards.
GTCGACGGCGCGGCGATTGTGCGCCAAGCGAGCGATCCGATGCCGGAAACACTGCGGCTCGGTCAACAGCTGTTCAACTCGGCCAACAGCAGCGTGTTTCCAATCACGACCGATCATTGGGTGGCTTGCGCGACGTGCCACATGGAGGGTCGCAGCGACGCCGTGGTCTGGCTGTTCGCCCAGGGGCCGCGCGATACGCCCTCGAACGCCGGGGGCATGCTCGAAACCGGCTTTTTGTTTCGCACCGCCGACCGCAACAAGGTGCAGGACTACTGGCACACGATCAACGTCGAGCAGGGCGGGCACTTCGATCCGAGCGCGCAGAGCGCGCTGCTCGACGCGCTCACCGGCTACGTCAACCTCGCGCTACCCTTGCCGATCCCGCCTACGACGGATCCGACGCTCGTCGCGCGGGGCGCAAACGTGTTCACTGCGAGCGGCTGCGGAACCTGCCACGCCGGCCCGCGCTTCACGGATTCCGGCTCCGGCAATCCCACCTTGGATCTCACGGGCACGGTCGTGCTGCACGACGTCGGCACGTGCGTGACCGCCGGCGCGTTCCCCGACGTGGCGCACGAGGATCTCGCCGGTGATCCGCGCGACGCCTGCGCGTTCGATACGCCGTCGCTCAGCGGCGTTGCCTCGAGTCCACCCTATTTTCACGACGACAGCGCCGCCACGTTGCGCGACGCCGTGCTCCGAATGCCCACCCCGCCAACAGCCGACGACGACATCGACGCGCTCGTCGAATACCTTCGCTCCCTGTGATGCCCATGCCCATTTCGCTCAGCTCGCTGGCTTCGCTCGTCGTTCTGGTCGCTGGCTGCACGCTCGGGTGCTCCTCCGACGCGCCACCCGACTCGCCGGCGACCCCCGGTCCGGTATTCGACTGCCGCTTCACCTTCTCGGGCAACACGGTGGATACCG
>DASYCR010000140.1:0-7483 GCA_036500095.1 Polyangiaceae bacterium | reverse complement strand
CTCCGAAGCCTCCCCCGAGGACGCAAAATCGGTGAGCAGCGCCTGCCTCGTCGCCGATTCGCGCGCGCGCACCTCCGCGCCCAGACGATGGAGCGCGTCGAGATCGCGGGCGCGCCGCGCGTCTCCGAGGGCCTCGCGCTTTTCCATGATTTCCATCAGGAGCTCCGGATCGGCTTTGGGCTCGTGCGTTTCACCGGTTTGAATGCCGCGGCGCTGGAGCAGGATCTCGGCGCGACGTACCGGATCGCGCAAGGCTCGAAAAGCCTCGTTGACCTCGATCGCTTTACCGAGCGCGAGCCTCCGCTCGGCGGCGCCGCCCGCCGCGTGGTGATCGGGATGCAGCGCCCGACTCAACTCGCGGTGACGCCGCTCCAAGAGCTCGAGATCGAGCGCGAAGGTCGGCTCGAGGCCCAAAATGTCGAACGAATCGTTGGCTGCCATCGGGGGCTCAGCCCCCGCCCCGCTGAAGTGAATTCAGCGGGGGCCCACCCCCAGGTTTCGGGGCCCCATCCCCGAAACTCACATCGATGGAATGGCTTGCCGACACGTTCATGGGTTTCTAGCGAACCGTGAACGAATGCCCGCAACCGCAGCTCGCTGCCTCTTGCGGGTTTCGAAACTTGAAGCCCTGGAACATCAAGGTCTGCTCGTAGTCGAGCAAAGAGCCGGCCAGGTACACGAGGCTTTTTTTGTCGACGAAGAAGCGCACGCCGTCCGCCTCGAACACGGTGTCGCGTTCGCGCGGCCCCGCGTCTTCGAACGCGATCACGTACGAGAAGCCGGAGCAGCCGCCGCCCTTGATGCCGAGGCGAATCGCCGCGTCCGGCGTACCGCGCGTGGCAAGCTTCTTCTTGGCGAACGCGACGGCTTTTTCCGAGATGGTGATCGCGCGCTTGCTGGGCGGGGCGAGCTCGGCCTGAGCCACGTTATCGCTGCTGGTTTGGCTGACGGCTTCCATCATCTCACGCGTGAGTGCTGCTCTCTTCTTTTGACTCGCCCGCGCCTTTCGCGAGTGTGGCCAGCGCGGCGCGCTTCTTCTTGTAGTCCTCGATCGCGCTCTTGATCGCGTCCTCGGCCAGCACGGAGCAGTGGATCTTCACCGGCGGCAAGCTGAGCTCCTCGGCGATCTGGCTATTTTTGATGCCGGCCGCTTCGTCCACGCTCTTGCCCTTGATCCATTCGGTGGCGAGCGATGACGACGCGATCGCCGAGCCGCAGCCGAAGGTCTTGAATTTGGCATCTTCGATGATGCCGTCCGGGCTCACGCGGATCTGGAGCCGCATCACGTCGCCGCACGCGGGCGCGCCTACGAGGCCAGTCCCGACCGATGGGTCGTCCTTGTCGAGCGTGCCGACGTTGCGCGGATTCTCGTAATGCTCGATGACTTTTTCGCTGTAGGCCATGGTTCGCTTCTTTTTTCTGGGTTGGGATCGATGAAAGGTGTTTTGCGGCTACGGTCGAGCCACAGGGAGGCTCAGTGCGCCGCCCATTGAATCGATTTGATGTCGATGCCCTGCTGGTGCATCTCGTACAGCGGAGACAGCTCGCGCAAGCGCTTCACTTTGCCGATCACGAGCTCGGCCACGTAGTCGACTTCTTCTTCCGTATTGAAGCGGCCGAGACCGAAGCGAATCGAGGAGTGCGCGAGCTCCTCGTCGAGGCCCATTGCCCGCAACACGTAGCTTGGCTCGAGGCTCGCGCTGGTGCAGGCCGAACCGCTCGAAACCGCGACGTCCTTGATCGCCATCAAGAGTCCCTCACCCTCCACGAAGGAGAACGACAGGTTCAGGTTGCCGGGCAAGCGCTGCTCCGGGTGACCGTTGAGCTCCACCGAATCGAGCTCCTTCTTGATCGCGCGGTGTAGGCGATCCCGCAAGCCGCGCAGGCGCACGGCTTCCGCGGCGCCCTCTTGCTTGAGAATGTCCACGGCCTTGGCGAAGCCGACGATGCCCGGCACGTTGAGCGTGCCGGAGCGATTACCACGCTCGTGACCGCCGCCGTCCATTTGCGCGACCAGCCGCACGCGCGGCTTCGAGCGGCGCACGTACAGCGCGCCGACACCCTTGGGTCCGTAGATCTTGTGCGCCGTGATTGACGCCAGGTCGACGTTCATCGCGCGCACGTCGAACGGCGTCTTACCGAGGCCTTGCACGGCGTCGCAGTGTAAGAGCACGCCGCGCGCGCGCGTGATTTTCCCGATCTCGCCGATCGGCTGGATGGTGCCGACCTCGTTGTTGGCGAGCATCACGGAGACCAAGATGGTCTTGTCGGTGAGCGCCTTTTCGATGTCGCTCGGCGCGACCACGCCGTCTTTACCAGCGTTCACGTAAGTGACGTTATAGCCCTGCTTTTCCAGGCGCTTGCACGAGTCGAGCACGGCCTTGTGCTCGATGGTCGTGGTCACGATGTGCTTGCCCTTGCCCTGGTAGTACTCGGCGACGCCCTTGATCGCGAGGTTGTCGCTCTCGGTCGCGCCCGAGGTGAACGTGATCTCTTTGCCGGACTCGGCGCCGATGTAGTTCGCAATGGATTCCCGCGCGTCTTCCACCGCGGCTTCCGCGTGCCAGCCAAAGGCGTGCGTGCGGCTCGCTGCGTTGCCGAACTGCTCCGTGAAATAGGGCAACATCGCCTCGAGCACGCGCTTGTCGAGCGGCGTGGTGGCGTGGTTGTCCATGTAAATCGGAAACTTGAGGGTCATGCTTCGTTACTCTTCACTACTCATTGCGCGCGGATGCCCGCGATCAGGTCCGGAGGATCTTGCGGCTCGTGGTGGCGCTCGCAAGTGGGGCAAGAGTGCGTGGACACCTCGGACTCACACACGCTGCTGCACGCGGTGAGGAAGGCCAGGCTCTGCTCGAGTTCGGTTTCTAGCTCGGCCAGCTCGGCGAGCTTCGCTCGCGTGTCAGCGAGCTTGGCCACGTACACGTCACGCAACTTGGCGGCCGCGTACTGCGCCGAGGGCGTGCCCTCTTGCGCCTCCACCAGCTTTTGAATGTCGGTCAGCGAGAGCCCGAGGCTTTGGAGCTTGCTGATCCAGCGCACGCGCAGCAACGCTTCAGCCGTGAACAGCCGATAGCGACCCTTCGAGCGCTCGTGCGCACGCACGAGCCCGAGCTCCTCGTACAAATGGATGGCGCGCACGGTCTTGCCGGTCGCCTTCGCCAGATCCCCGACCAGCATCAAGCTATTGCCCGCCGGTCGCTCCTCGGCCTTGAGCCCGTCGGCTTCGGCCTTGGGCACGATCGCCAAGTGCAGGTGATTGTCGCCGTCGCGCACGCCTACATCGTAGCCCTAACCCTAACGTATGGGTAATGGTTTCTTCTGCCATCGCTACAGTAATACTGGAATACCCAAAGCGCTCGCGAACGTGCCGTGGCCGTTTCTACCGGGGAAACCGTCTGGAAATCCCGAGCGCGTAAGCGTCGAGCGCGAGTGTCCGATCTGCTCGCCGGAATCCAGGTGCTCTCGTTCGAGACTCGCTTGCACGGCGAGACGGCCGGGCTGATAGCGAAGCACGGAGGCAAGATGATCGCGGCGCCCACGATGAAAGAGGTCCCGCTGGTCGACATTCCGGATGGCCACCTGTTCGCCAACGCCCTGGTCGCGCATCAAATCGACGTCCTGATTTTGCTCACCGGTGGCGGAGCCAAGCTGATGTTCGAGGCGGCGCAACTCCACATGCCGCGCTCGACGATGATCGCGCAGCTCGCCCGGCTGACCGTCGTCTGTCGCGGACCGAAGCCCGCCGCCGTGCTCAAATCCTGCGGTCTCCGGCCCTCGCTCACCGTGCCCGAGCCCAACACGTGGCGCGACATACTCGGCGCGCTCGATCGCGAACTTTCCGTCGCGGACCGCCGCGTGTTCCTCCAGGAATACGGCGTACCGAACCCGGAGCTACTGGCTGGACTCGCCGAGCGAAAAGCGCGCGTCACGCCGTTGAAACTCTACAGCTGGGCCTTGCCTGACGATACCGGCCCTCTGCAGGCCGCTGTGCTCCGCGCGGTGCGCGGGCAAGCTCAAATTGCGATGTTTACGGCCGCGCGCCAGATCGAGCACGTGCTGCAGGTGGCCGGCGCCATTGGCCTCGCCCCGGCGATGCGCCGCGCGCTCACGCGCGATCTGGTGGTCGCGTCGATCGGCCCCATGACGAGCGAGGCGCTGCTGCGCCACGGCATCACACCCGACATCGTGCCGGGACATCCCAAGCTCGGTCACCTCGTGCTCGCAATCGCCCGCCGCGGTCGCGCTTGCTGGCAAGAAAAGCAAGAGCGCCTCTTGCCCACTCCCAGCATCCCGCTCGCACGCGACGACGCCGCGCTGACGACCTTCAAATAGAGAGCAGGGAGAGAACCGCGCAGCCGCGAAGCCCAGATTTGGGGGTGAGCGCCGCGCGACGTGTCTGCCCTCCCATGCCCGCGGCCTGCATTGTGCTGCGTAGCGAGCCATGATATATCTCACTGAGATATGACAAGCGCTCGCAAGAAACCTGCGACGTCGAGCAAGCCGGGCGTGGCGCGCGTGTTTTGGTCGGGGCGGAGTCAAGCTATCCGCCTACCCAAAGAGTTTCGCGTCGAGGAGCGGGATCTTTTGATCGAGCGCCGAGGCAAGACCCTCGTGCTCGAACCTCGGGACGAACCGGTCGACGCGCGGGGCTGGCCGCGCTCGTTTTGGAGCCTGTTCGGCGCGCTCCCGCAAGACTTTGACCTCGGCGCGCGTACGACGCTCGCCGAGCGCGCATCCCCACTCGACGACGAGGAGTAGCGCCTTGTTTCTGCTCGACACCGACATCGTCAGTCTGGCGCTCCGGGGTCGCGCTCCGCGCGTGGTCGAGCGGCTGCGTGCTACCCAGCGTGATGACGTTGCAGTCAGCGTCGTGACGGCGCTCGAACTCCGCTTCGGTCTCGCTAAAAATCCTTCGACGCGCGTTCGTGACGTAGTCGAGCAATTTCTCGACACGATCCAGGTGCTGCCCGTGGATCGCGCCGTCGAGAAACCTTACGGACAGGCCCGGGCAGCGCTCGAGCGCGCAGGCCACCCAATCGGAGCGCTCGACACGTTTATCGCCGCTCATGCACTCGCCCTCCGCGCTACCCTGGTCACTCACAACGTGCGCGAGTTCCGGCGTGTTCGCGGCCTGCGCTGCCAAGACTGGTCGCGCTAAGCCCACGCCATTTCGTTGGAGCGAACCGCGGAGCCGCGAAGCCCAGATTTTGGGGTCCCCGCAAACAGACTCAGATCGCCGTTGCTACGCCGCGCCGCGCGCGCTCCGCGACCCCCAAATCTCCTCTCCACCCCTTCGGGTACCACGCAGCGCGGCCTTCGCGCCTTCCTGTTAATCCCTGCTCTCCTCAAATCGAATAGCGCGCCACCTGCCGAGGCCCCTGCGTGGCTTCGTTGACGCGACGGGCAACGTCGGCGAGCGTGGTGCTCTCGAGGATGCGCAGGGTGGATTCGTGCATGTCTTGCAGCACGAGGCGAATGCCGCACGTGCGCTCGTCCGCGCAGCCCTCGCAGCGGCGATATGCGGTTTTGCTGAGGCACGGCACGGGCGCGATTGGGCCGTCCAGAATGCGGATCAGCGTGGCGAGCGAGATGTCTTGCGGGCGGCGACGCAGGTAGTAGCCACCCCCGCGGCCTTTTTTGCTTTCGAGAATGCCGTGCTGCTTGAGCTCTCGCAGAATGAGCTCCAAGAACTTCTTAGGAATATCTTCTCGCTCGGCAATATCGGCAATGAGCATTGGCTGGTTAGTCTCGCTCGCGGCCAGCACGGACAGCGCTTTCAGCGCGTATTTCGTTTTCATCGTGAGCATGCGAGCTCACTCACTCTAGCGCTTGAGTAGAGTCACGTCGAACGCTCACTCACACGCCCGCGGCGCCCGCGTCCGCTCCGCCACTGCCAGCATCGCCGCTGCCGCCGCCGCTCGGCCCGCCATCGTCGCCCGAAGCGCCGCCGGCGCCTGCGAGTGCGCCGCCGTCGGACGTTCCGCTCGTTCCCGAACCTCCACTCGTCCCGCCGCTACCGCTCGTCCCGCCGCTACCGCTCGTCCCGCCGCTGCCGCTCGTCCCGCCGCTGCCGCCCATGCCTGCGCCGGACTGTCCGCCTGCGTCCTGTCCGCCTGCGTCCTGTCCGCCCTCGCCGCCCATGGGACAGCTGGCGGCGCGCGTTGGGTTGGCGTTGGTGGGATCGGACACGATGGCCGGCTGCGTGCCGAGTAGCTTCGCGCCGATCGCGTCGATGTCCTGCGGCGCGACTTGCGCCGCGCTCAGACCCGCGACGATCACCTGTCCGAAGGCCGAGAAGTCACCCGCGCTCACGTTGAGCCCCTGATGCGCGTCCGACATGGAGCGGCACGAGAGCCCGTTGGACGCCTTAGCGCCCTGGTAGCTGATGGCGTCGCACTCGAAGAGCGCTTGAAACTCGATCACCATGCAATCGGAGAAGCGCGTTTGCTCGGCGTCGGGCAGGTTCGCGAAGAACGGCGCGAGCCGGCAATCGGCGAGGATCGCGGGCACGATCTGGTCTTTGACGATCGTCGCCACGCCGCTCGGGCCGCCGTAGGTGTCACACAAGATCGGCTGAGGGCCAGCTTCACCGCCGCCGGTGGCAAAGGAGGGCTTGGTCGGCAGTGTAGTCTTGTCGCCTGAGTCGCACGACACGACGGCCCAGATCGCCATCGCGAACAGGAGTACAGACGCGCGGAGCCAGTTTGCCAAAGGAAGCCTCGCTTGACGTAGCGCTACTTGGCGGCTTTGGGAAGATTTTTGGGCAGCGCGCCTCGATTGCAGATGGCAACCGCGATCGAATAGGGCGCCCCGAGCGCTGCCGAAAGCTCGGTCACGTGGGGTCCGGTACTGGTCGCGCAATAGCCGACGTCGATGTCGGTGCCCGCGGTCGGCATCGGTTTGATGCTCTCACCGAAGGGCGTGCTGAGCTCGACCGTGATGTCGTTGTCCGTGATGCCGCTGGCCGCGATGACCTGCATGCACTGGCCGCTGTTGAGCGGCGTGGTCAGGCGTCGATCGTCGTTGAAGGTGCTCGCGGCGAGGCTCACGTCGAAGCAACCGTGGCTCATCAAGTCCTTCAGCTTGCTGCCGACCTTGCTGCGGCCCGTGCTGCTCGGATCGTCTGGGAATTTGCGAGGACAAGCCAGCGCTTCGACCCACAGCTTGTCTTGGGCACCGCTGAGGCTGAGCTTGTAGGAGCCCTTGCTCTTGGCGCACACGCGGGCCTCGAGCGTGCCGAGGCCGGTGCGCGTCGTGAGCTTGTTGCTCGGATCGGTGATGTTGAGCGTGAGTAGGCTCGACGGCTGGCTCGCCGCGACGAAGTCGACGCACTCCGCGGGCACCACGGTGTACGTCTCCTTGTAGCTATGCCGCCACTCTTTGTTGGTGGTGATCACGCGTTCACAACCGCCCGCTTGCGCCTTGCTCACGAGCGCGACCATCGCGGCAGGCGGCGGATCCGTGGTGGAGGACGGCGTGT
>DASYCR010000139.1:0-5140 GCA_036500095.1 Polyangiaceae bacterium | reverse complement strand
GATGGTGGCAAATTTCTCCCAGTCGTTCGGGTTCGTCGCGCTCGTGCTCCAGCGCCCGGTCGCGTGCGTCATCGTGGCTTCTATGCGGTGACCGAAGCTGTGCACGGCGTTGGGCGTGCTCGCCTCGTAGTTGAGACCCATGATCGGCAGTTGGCCGTTGCAGGTCGTGCCGAGCAGCGGCGGGCTGTTGTACGGGAACGCATCCGGCCCGGCCAAGCGCGACTCGTACAGGCCACCGAAAGGATCGGCGAACACCCAGACCTCGTCGATCAAACCGGCGTTCTTCTTCTCGCACAGGCTGAAATCCGTCAGGACCTTGTTGTACTCGAACGCGATATTGCCGCTATTCGCCGCGTCGTTGAGGATCGGATCCCAAACGTCGAAGGGCTGATCCAAATAGCCAATCACCGTGTTGAAGTCGAGCTCGGCGCCGTACCACTGCGTATCGAGATAACTCGAACCGATGTTGTCGGTCTCGACGACCTTGAAGTTGAGGGCGTTCGCGCTGGAGGAGTTGAGCCGCGAAATGACGATCGGGATCTGCGCGTTCGGATCGTTGAAACCGTAGACCTGGTGCAGCGGCAAGTTGCCGTGTTGCGGCACCAGCGGATCGCGCAAGATGACCGCGACTTTTCGAGTGCGGGACGCATCGCGCGTCTCCGTGAACGAGTTCGACGTCGTGACCGACGCGGTCTGGCTGACGCCGCTGGCCGCGACGGTGACGGTCGCGCTACCCGGCGTGCCGCCCGCGGTGACCCGGCCGTTCGCGACGTTCAGCACGCCGGTGTTGCTCGAGCTCCAGGTCGTGGCGTCCGTGATCGGATACGGGTAGCCGCTCGCGTCGCTGTATTTGGCCGTGAGCTGCAGGCTCTTGCCGGTCAGCAGCTTGACCGCGTTGCTGCCGATCGACGCCGATGGGAACACCTTGATGTCGTTCACGGTGACGTTCGAGCCGAGCTGCCACTCATTGACGTGCACGAAGTTGTCGCCGCTGGTGCGGGTGATGGTCGCTCGCACGAATTTACCCGTCGCCGAGAACGGAAACGTGCCGAACGTGTTCGGCGCGAGCACCTGATTGTTGACGGCCAGCACGTAGCTGCCCGTCTTCGCGTTCAGATCCGCGAGCGTGCTCGCGACCTCCAACGTCAAGGTGCCGTCCGTGGCCAGATCGAGCGCGGTCTGATCGAAGGTGCGCGACGTATCGAACGCGAGCGTCACGATCAGCGGATTGACGCCGGGCGTACGAGCCAGCGTCGTCACGTCGCCGTCGAACATGGCGTTGATGTCGCCGATATCGAACGTCGTGTTGACGGTAGCCGTGACGTGCCCGAGTCGAAGCAGCTCGATCATGTCGAAGTTCATCTGGCGCGTGAACGAGCCGAGGGCCTGCGTCGTCTGCCCGAGCGACTCGCTCGCGTCGGGTGAGCTCGCGGCTCCACAACCCATGGCGACCAACGCCGAAACGAGTACCGCTGCGGTCGCCCGCCGACCGCTGTTCGTGAACGCCCGGCTCGAAAGCCTCTTGCCTGAAGTCGTTATGCGATAATCCATGGTCCCGCTCCGTTTCTGGTGTGTAAAAGGGCCGATCGCTGATCGGACCCCGGCTCTGCGCGCCGAAACCCTCGCCGCTCAGGGCATTGCCTCGGATTTGGTTCGCGACCTGAGCGTCACGCGCCAACTCCGAACCTTAGAGGCACTCACGCGCGAAACCTTCGCGGAGCCTCGTCGCCAAACGCGTCAGGCTAATACGCCGCACAGAGGTAGCGCTTCGGGAGCCAGCGCCGTCGACGATCGAGCCGCGCTTCGAGCCTGCGCCAACTCGCGGCCTCCGACAGGCCGCTCCGAAAGGCGGGCTCGGCATCCTCGAACAAGCCTCCGAGCGCGCCGCCTTGCTGCACGAGTCGCCGCGGCGCGCGTGGAAAGTCCGATTTCGCTGTGGGGTCGACGCGGCGCTGTTTCCCCATTGTTGGCTTAGAGCATCGAACCCGCCGCTACCTTCACGCGCCGTTGGCGGAATCATGACGATTTTCCGCGGCCGCCTGCTGGCCTCTGGGGCGGCTCGATTTCGCGCGTCTCCGCTGCCTCGCGCCGCTAAAGATGCTTCCCCTGGCGCCGTCGCGCGAGCGGCCCTAGAGCTAGGAGCGGAGGCACTTCATGCACCTCAAGTCGTTCGGAGCGCACGCCGCGGGGCTCAGGCTCGCGCGCATGCAGGCATCGCCGCGCTATGTGGACGGCGCGTTCGTGAACACCAGGCCCGTCGCGCAGGGGTTGAAGAAGGGCACCGCCACGCCGACCCTCAGCGAGTTCTTGTGCGGCGGGCAGCGACGCACGCCGCGGGCGCCCTTGCCTTCGCAGAGTCCGCTGTCCACCTGGGCGCGCACGGCGGAGACCGGCCTGCGCGCCACCTGGCTCGGGCACTCGACCGTCCTGCTCGAACTCGACGGCGCGCGCGTGCTGACGGACCCGGTGTGGGGCGACCGTGCGTCGCCCGTCACGTTTGCGGGACCCAAGCGCTTTCAGCCCGTGCCGGTGCCCGTCTCCGCCCTACCCGAACTCGACGCGGTGATCATCTCGCACGATCACTACGATCACCTCGATTACCCGACGATCCTCGAGCTCGCCAAACGCAGCGTGCCCTTCTTCACTTCGCTCGGCGTGGGCGCGCATCTCGAAGCCTGGGGTATCCCGCCGGAGCGCATCATCGAGCTGGATTGGTGGGAGCACGCCCCTGTGCCGGGCACCGACCTCGTGATCAGCGCCGCGCCGTCGCAGCATTTCTCTGGTCGTGGCTTGGGTGGGCGCAACGCCACGCTCTGGTCGTCCTTCGTGGTGCGAGGGCCGCGCCATGCCGTGTTCTTCAGCGGAGACACCGGTTTGACTCCCGACTACGGCGCCATCCGGGCCGAGTTCGGCGCGTTCGATCTCGTGCTGCTCGAAGTCGGCGCATTTCACGAAGCCTGGGGCGACATCCACCTCGGCCCCGAGCACGCGCTCGACGCGCTCGCCTTGCTCGGCGGCGGCAAATTCCTGCCGGTGCATTGGGGCACGTTCAACCTGGCGCTCCACGCCTGGGACGAGCCGGCTGAGACGCTCGTGCGCCTCGCTCCCGCACGCGGCGCCGAGCTCGTCATGCCGCTGCTCGGTGAACCGGTCGAGCCCGCGCGCGTCGGCAGCGTGAATCCCTGGTGGCGCTCGGTCGCGGCGCTCGAGTCCAAACCACTGGACCGAGCCGCCGCGGCACTCGAGGAGCCCACAACGCTGCCGCCGCTCGCGGACGGCACGAACGTCCAATGGCCCATGGACTGAGCCCACGCTTGCCGCTTATCCTCCGCCGAGTCCTTCGCTTGTTGCCGTGTGACCACTTTGCCCGTGTGTAAAAGAAACTGCGGCGTAGCCATGCTCGCCACGCTCGCCCTCGCCTCGCCCGCGAGCGCCGAGCCGCGCACGCACGACGGCGTGTACTTCCAAGGCACACTCGGCGCGGGCTTCATGTCGACAGCGGGCGGCGGGCAATCCCTGCGCGGCGCGGCTGCTCTCGAATCGCTCTCAGTGGGCGGCACGCCGTTTCCCGGCCTGGCCTTGGGCGCGAGCAGCCTGGGCGCGATCGGCATCAGCCCTTCCGGCAAACTCGCGGCAGGCACAGCGAGCGATCCATCCGCGCCGCACGACCCCTCCCTCAGCATCGTGCTGCTCGGACCCTTCGCCGACTACTACCTCGATCCGCACGCAGGCTTTCACGTGCAGGCCATGGTCGGCTACGCGCTCGTTTCAGCGAGGCAAAGCAGCGATCCGAACGCCAGCGACCCGCGAGGCCTTGGCTTTTCGCTCGGTCTCGGCCAAGAAGCTTGGGTGGGCGACGATTGGAGCGTCGGCGTACTCGGCCGCTTCACCCTGGCACTGCCGCGCTATCACGACGTGAGCTATCCCACATTCGCGCCGGGCATCGTGGCGAGCTTTACGTGTCACTGAGGACGACTCGCGAACGGCCGACGAGCGTCTCGGGCTGAAACGTCTCATAACTCCGCGTTCCGCGGCGAATCAGTGACAGGGTATCCATCCTGAGTCACACTGGGTGACGATGCTGTTGGGCAAGGTTTCGCCGTTGAGGGCGATCGCCGCGTGGGTTTGCGCGCTCGGCCTCGTTGGGTGTGGCGGCGTGAGCAGCCAGGGCGGAGCTGGCGCGGCGGGCAGCGGCGGGCTCGCGGGCGCTGGCGGCAGTCCGGCGCTCGGCGGCAGCGGCGGGCTCGCGGCCGGCGGTCGAGATCCCGCGTGCTCCGACGGCGTGATGGACGGCACAGAAACTTCCGTGGATTGCGGAGGCGCTTGCGGTATTTGCCTGGGCATCGGCCTACCGTGCGACGGAGGCGTCTGCCCCTGGGCGTATTGCAATGACGGGGTCCAAGACGGCGACGAGACGAGCGTCGACTGCGGGCCCAGCTGCGCATGCAATCTGGTTGCTGGCGAAGCCTGTTCCAGCAATGCGCAGTGCGCGAGCGCCCTGTGTGTGGGCTCGGGCAACTACTCTCTGAATGGTACGTGCCAGGCGTGCCCTGACGGCCCTTGGTGCGAGAGCAAGGTGTGCGTCGCAGGCGTCTGTCTCGCCCCGACGTGCAGTGACGGCATCGCCAACGGTGATGAACCCGACGTCGATTGCGGCGGGACGCAGTGCGCGCCGTGCGCCGCGAGCAAGCACTGCCTGAAGGCCACGGATTGCGCGTCGGGCGTGTGCTCCCAATTGCCGGGCGACGACTGCATATACGGCAGCAGCCAATGCTTCACGTGCAGCGAGTGAGCGCGTTCGGCTAGCGGGCGCTGCTCAGAGCGCGTGCAGCGACAGCCCGAGGTATTCGAACGCGACGGCTGGGTCCGGCGTCGCGCACACCGTGCGACCGTCGATGCGAGCGAAGCGCTCGATCTGCATGCAACCGGCCGCCGTCCGAGTGAGCGCGGCGTTCTTGCGAAAGCCGAACAAGAGCTTGCCGCGTTCTTTGCCGAGCGCGGCCTCGAACGCGGGATCGTTGCGCAGCGGACCGCGGCGCGTATCCACCAGCAACGAGTAGACCTTGCGCGGGATGGCGGAAAGCTCCCGCTCGACCTGATCGAAGCACTTGCTGATCTCAGCGGCGTCGCAAAACGGCAG
>DASYCR010000138.1:0-11166 GCA_036500095.1 Polyangiaceae bacterium | reverse complement strand
TCTGCGCTACGGCGCGCTCAGGGCCCTGCTCGCGCCCATCTCGATCCTGGTCGTCGTACCGCTCTGGCTATACGGCTACGAGATTCGGCACGATCCGGTCGGCCTCGCGCTGTTACTGCTCGCTCTGGGGCTTCGCGAATTGCCCGGACACCCGCGTCTCACCTCGGCGCTCGCCGGAGCTGCCTGGGTGCTCTGTCTGTGGTCGACGCAGAAAGCACTGATGTTCGCGGGTACCGTGCTCGTGCCCGCACTGGCTATCGACCTTTGGCACAAGCAGAGCGGGGAGCGCGCGTTCGTGCTCGTGGATCCGCGCGCGTGGTTTTCCGGCGCGGCCACGGTCGCCGCGGCGATCGTGGTTTGGCTAGTGGCCACCCGCAACGTCGGCTCGTTCATCTTCTATTGCTTCGCGCAGGCGGGACACTACCAAGAGCACTACGCGCGCGTGTCGTTGACAGAGCAGCTTTTGCCCATGCTCAACGACGCGGCAATGGTGCTGCCGCTCGTGGTGGTGGGGGTGTGGGGCACCGCGCGCGGTCTCACTCGCCTCGACGCTTCGGTTGCGACGGGGCGCGACGTGCTCTTGCTTGGCGCGCTCGCCTCGACGTTCGCTTCGTATGCGCTGAGTCAATTCCCATTTCCTTACGCCGCGGTGCCTTTCTGGGGCCTATGCGGGTTGATCGCCGCGCGGGGCGTGCTCGAGCTTTGGGCCAAGCCAGGGGGCGTCGCGGCCGTGCCGCGGCAGGCCGCGCTGGTGATGACACTCGTTCTGCTCGCGTTCGTGGCGACGCGCGCGCATAGCCTGTATCGCACGCGCACCAAGAGCAGCAACGCGCTCCAGCTCAGCGTGCTCGCACAAGTCGACAAGCTCACTGCGAGCGACGACGCGTTCTTCGACAGTGGCGGTTACTTCGTGGCTCGCCCGCACAGCTATTACTATTTTTACATCGACGCCATCTTGCGCAACGAGATCCCAGACCTGGCGAACGAGGCGCAGCGCGCGATCGTCCGAGCAGAAGCCATCGGCGTGATCCCAGACATCCGGTACGGTGGATTGCCGCTCGCGTTGCGCTCGTTCATCGAGAGTCACTATCAGAAGTATTCCGGGGATCTCTGGCTCTACGGACAGAGCTACGATGCGTCGAGCGCTCGCGGCAGTCTGCCCTTCCTGGCCATCAAGAGCGGACGCTACTTCGTGAACGGCGCTGCTGGCGAAGTGATGGTCGACGGACGCCCGGTGGGCACGAGCGATTTTCTACTCACACGCGGCATGCATCAAATCGAACTCGCTCACGCCGCCGGCGTAGTGCAGGTGCTGTGGCTACCGAAAAACGGCGAGCACTGGCACCCGCGGCCGGAGAAACCCGCGGCCTTCTTGAACATCTTCTAACGACTCTTGGGAAAGGTCGCCGCGTAGGTCGCCTCGTCGAAGCCGACCAACGCCGTGTCGCTCAGCAAGATGAGCGGACGCTTGACGAGCTTGCCGTCGGCGGCGAGCGCGCTGAGCGCGTCCTTCTCCGACATCGTCGGCAGGCGTTCGCCGAAGCCGCCGTCGCGGTACGACGCGCCGGACGTGTTGAACAGCCTTTTCAGCGGCAGACCCGAGAGCTTGAGGGCTTGCTTCAGCTCCGTGAGCGACGGCGGCGTCTTGACGATGTCACGGCTGTCAATCTCGACGCCGCGCGCGCTCAGCCACTTGAGCGCTTTCTTGCAGGTGCTGCAGTTCGGGTATTGGTAGACGCGGGGTTTGGGCATGGCGAATTCCTAACAGACTAGGCGCTTCACTTGCGCACGGCGTACTTGAGGTGAGTGACGCCGTTGCCGGCGACCACACGGATTTGCTCCAGTCTGGTGCGCGACTGCGTCACGCCGTCGAACAAGCGTTCGCCCGCGCCGAGCAGCATCGGAACGAGATGCAGCTCGAGCTCGTCGATCAGCCCGGCCCCCAGATATTGCTGAACCGTGTGGGCGCCTCCCGCGATCAGCACGTCTGCGGTGCCGGCTGCCGTTTTTGCCTGGGCGAACGCGTGCTCGGCGCCCTCCGTCATGAAGTGGAACGTCGTGCCGCCTTTCATGGCTACGGATGCGCGCGCGTGATGCGTCAGCACGAAGACCGGCGCGTGGTACGGCGGGTCCTCTCCCCACCAGCCGTTCCACTGTTCGTTGCCCCAACGTGCGTGGCCCCAAGGTCCCGGCCCGCCGCCAAACATTTTGCGTCCCATGACGACCGCGCCGACGTTCTCCAGTCGCTCGCGGAACACGTCGTCGCTCGGGCCTGTCTCGCCGCCCTCTTGGCCGAACAATTTGCGCGCGCTCGCCAGCGCGAATAGCCAGTCGTTCATGTGTTCGGCTCCGTCGCCAAACGGCTTTTCGGGGCTCTGGTTCGGGCCCGTCACGTAACCGTCCAGCGTGATGCCCAGATGCGCTCGGACTTTGCTCATGGTGCTAGCTCCTCGCCGCTTCGTCTCCGCTTCGTCTCCGTCAGCGCCGTGGCTGCGCGGAGCCGAGCTCGGTGCGCGATACGTGGCTTTCGAGCACCGCGCCGTCGACGGTGAGCGCGGTGATCATGCCGACGTCGGCGTACAAGCTGACGAAGGGCGCGTGGAAGCTGGCGTCGCGCCAGGCGGGCGCCCAGTGGCCGTCGCTGCCTTTGCCCCAGACTTCGCCCGGGGCGGTGACCCAGACGCGACCGAGCACGTCGATGGCTACCGCCGAAAGATCGGCGTTCGTGGGCAGGCGTTCGGCGCTCACCGCGCCTTCCGTCAAGGTGATCACGCTGCCGCTTGCGCCGACGGCCATGCCAGTCGCGCGGTCGGGCTGGCACGCGCAGCCGATGTACGCGCGCACGTCCTCCACGGGCAGCGGCTGGATCTCCCAGCGCAGCGGGCTGTACAGGGCGAATACACCGCGGCCGTGCGCGGTGCGGCCGGTGAGCAGCCAGCGTTCGTCGTCGAGCTGGCCGATGCCGGTGAGCGCTGCAACTCCTAGGATCGGCAGCGGCTTGAGCCAGCGACCGCCGATCGCCGCGCACAGCTGCGGCACGCCGCCCGGGTCGACCGCCGCGAATACCGCAATGTCCGACGGATTGCCGCTCGCGTGCGTGAACGTGAGCGACGGCTCGGGTCCCTGCATCAGCCGTGTAACCCCGGAGGGTGAGTATTCGGCGACCGACATGCGCTCGCCGCCGAGCACCCATTTGCCGGGGCCGATGCGGGCGACGCAGTGCGCGCGGCCCGAGAGAAATGAGCTCCAGGGCGGCGCGGCCAGCCACTGTGTGCCGTTCCAGTACTCGATGCCGCGGCTGGTCGCGGCCAGGCAGCGGCCGTCGCCGTCCCAGCCAGCGGAGTAGAGCACGCGATCGTCGCCCGGTGGGTGGCGCATCGTCCAAGAGACGTTCTTGAACGACGGGGACATCAAGGTGTTGATGCGCGCGCGGCGCGAGCTCAGACGGATCGAACGCGGTGGATCGAGCAGCGCTCCGAGCGAGGCGCCAAAGGCACGCGCATTGACCGGGCGGCGCGCGGCCTCGTAGGCGGAGGCTTGCGCCAAAAGTTCGTCGATCGCCTTGCACAGAGCTGGGTCCGCGCGAAACTCGTTGGCGAGCCCGCGCGCGTCGAGCAGCGAGCGCCGGGTTGTGGCCTGCGCGGTGGCCAGGGACTGCACTAGATTCCGCGCTTGAAAGTACTCTTCGCCGGTGAGCACGAGGTACATCAAGCCGGCCAGCCCGAAGATATCCGACTGCGGGCCGATCTCGGCGCCCGAGCCGAGCTGCTCGGGCGACATGTAGCCGGGCGTGCCCATCGCTTGCGCGCCGAACGTCATCGACATGCCCTTGGGTCGAGCCAGCGCGAAATCCGAGAGCTTGAACAGCTCGGTCTCGCCGAAGCCGCAGCAAAGCACGTTGTTGGGCGTGAGATCGCGGTGCACGATGCCGGCGCGGTGCACCTCGTCCAGGCCCGTGCAAACGTGTGTGAGCACGCGCGCCACCCGCTCGCGATCGAAGGCGGAGCGCGCCTCGCGCACGCTGTACGCAACGCGCTCTTCCAGCGTGGTGCCCTCGATGCCGCCGTGCACGTATTCGAGCGCGACCCAGGGCAGGTTTACGGTTCCGAGCAAACTCTGCACGGGGTGCTGCCCGGCGTCGACCAGCCGCACCACGAACGGCGTCTGCGGGACCGCCTCGTTCATGCGTCCGAGCGCGACCGCCTCCTTGCGTACCAGCATGTGCGCCGTGTCCTTGGCGTTCATCACCAGCGACATGTGCACGATCTTGACGACGACCGGCGTCACACCTTCCGGCGCGTGCCTGGCGGCCAGGAATGCCGTCGCCGTGCCGCCTTCCCCGATCTTGCGATCGATCAGGTAGCGGGTGCCGCCGCCCTGGTCGGATACGAGCGTCGTGCCCAGCAGCGTGGGCGACATCGAGGGCGGAGCCGAGGACATCCCACGAACAGACTAGCCCAGACTAGGTTTCAGAGTCTTCCTGGTTCTTCTGCGAGAACTATGGTGATTTTGTCGGAGTCGTGTCCCAAAAAGCACCTGAGCATCCGGCGGTACCGCCGCCTAGCTTGCCCACGCCGCTCTATCGCGCGAGCGAGTTCGGCTCCGCGCGCGTCGAGCTGTGGATAAAAAACGACGGCGTGTCGCACGCGCTGTACGGCGGCAACAAGGTGCGCAAGATGGTGCGGCTGGTCGCGGAAGCGAAGCGTCGGGGCGCGCGACGCGTGCTCACGATCGGCGCGGCGGGGAGTCACCACGTGCTCACGACCGCGATTTTCTGCCGCGCCGCCGGGTTGCGCTCGGCGGCCGCGATGTTCCCGCAGCCGCTCACGCCGCATGTGCTCGAAACCTTTCGCGCGACCCTCGGACAGGGCGCGGAGATCTACCCTACGGATCGCCCAAGCTTGGTGGCGCTCACCGCTGCTCGCGCGTTTCGGCGCGGCGACTATTTCGTGCCGCCGGGCGGCTCGAATTTGATCGGCACGCTCGGTTACGTCGACGCGGTGAGCGAGCTTGCCGCTCAACTCGTCGAGCTCGCCGTGCCCGCGCCCGACTACATCGTCGTCGCGCTCGGCTCGGGCGGTAGCATGGGCGGCATCGCCGCGGGCGTGCTCGCGCACGGCTTCGACTCGCGCGTCGTGGGCGTGCACGTGCTCGGCGGCGCGCCGCTCAGAGCCGTCACCAGGCGGCTCGCGGCTCGCGCGCTGCGCGTTTCCGGCGGACGCGCCACGCGAGCGGACTTGGAGCGCGTGCTCACCTTCGATACCGCCGAACTCGGCCCGGGCTATGGCCACGCGACCCCCCAAGGCATCCGGGCGAGCGAGCTTGCCGCGCAGATCGGCCTCACGCTGGACGCGACGTACACCGCGAAGGCATTTTCGGGCGCGCTCGCCCTCTGTCGGCGCCTGGAGCGAGCGCCCGAACCGGGGGTCAAGCGCGTGCTCTACTGGCACACGCTCTCCGCCCAGCCGCTCGAGCCGCTGCTCGCGGTGGCACCGAGCGAGGCGGAACTGCCGGACGCACTGCGCGTTCTGTTTACCCCCAAACCCTGAGGAACCGAGATTTTTGCCGGGTTTGCCCGGCGTGAAGCGACTTTTTGAACTGCCATGAAAAGCTGTCAATCCCTGTCGATCGCTGGTTGCCTGGCGGTGCTCGCTTTCGGCTGCGGCTCCTCGTCCTCGAGCGCGCCGCGCGGCGCGGCCGCCGGCTCCGGCGGCGTCATCACCGGCCCACCCGGCTCGTGCGCCATGCCCGAGGTGCGCATCACCGAGATCGACGTCGGTCAAACCATCGACCAGAACGAAGAAGAGGCGACGCTCCACCCCTTGGCGATCGCCGCGGTGCCCATGGGCGGCTCGCGCGTGTCTTGGATGGGCAGCGACGGCAACACCCACGTCACGACGCTGAACGCGGACGACACGGTCAACACCAACGTCAGCGTACCGAGCATTCCAGGCTGGGACTACGGCGACATTTTCGCCGACGACACGGGCGGCGTCCTGCTCGTCACGCGCGACGGTCACGGCGACGGCGGCGTCGTCAACACGCTCAATTGCGGTGACCCGTCGAACTTGTGCGGCACACCGCCGAACCCGCCGATCGCTTGCTACGACATGTACATGGTGCGCTTCGACGCCGGCGCCGAAACTTGGGCCACGCAGCTCACGCAATCGAGCACCGCGCACCCGCCCTACCTGAACAGCAAGACCGACAACCAGAACGTGATCTTCATTTGGTGGTACGCACATCAGGGCCGCATCGTCTCGGACGGCACGAACTACGCGGGCTACTTCGGCGCGGCGATCAGCGTGACGCAGGCCGGCTGCGTGAACATTCACCAGGGCGACGAGATGAAAGTCGTGAGTCCGGCGGGCGCGGTGCTCACCGGTCATCAGAGCTTCGATTGGGGCTGCAGCCACAGCGGCTACGAGCGCATCGTCTGGGATCCGAAGGCGAACAAGTTCGTGACCGTGTGCAAGAACGACGCGCCCACGGGCGGAAAATCCGGCCGGCTCGCGTTCGCGCCGAACACGACCACCATCTACCCGCTCGATCTGTATTACTCGAACATGGGCAACATCACGCTCGGCGGTGGGGGCGGCTACTGGCTCACCACGAGCGACATCCGCGCCGGCCAAACGGCGAACATGGACGGCCTCGCGGACGTGCATCTGCTGCACTTCACGACCGGTGCGCCCGATCAAGACATCACGCTCGCCAGCGACGCCGACCTGAACGACCGCGCGCCGCACCTCACGCAATACGGCGCGAGCCACCTGCTCGCCGCGTGGGACACCTCGACGTCCCAGGGGGATCTGACGAGCCGTTCTGCCGCGCGCACGCTCTACCTACAAGTCCTCGACAGCACGACCGGCGCCGCCTCGAGCTCGCCGATCGCCGCCGGCGTGCCCAACAACCGCTACCAGGAAATGAAGCCCTACCCCGACGGCAGCGTCGCCTACGCCGCCCCCGGCAGCAGCAACACCAAAATCAAAATCCTGCGCGTCATGCCCTGCCAATAACGCCGCTGCCCCGGCCTATCACGAGGAACCGCGAAGGCGCGAAGGCGCGAAGAGGAGAATTTGGGGGTTCGCGATGTTCTGGGAATTACGACTGGGCAGCGTCGCGAAATGCAGCCGCACCACGCGAATTACGCCGGTTGGCAATGTGTCGGCCCTCTCGTCCCAACCCCCAAATCGTCTTCGCGTCTTCGTGGTTCAAATCTCCCTCTCCATTGGCCGGGCATGTGCATTTATCGAGTGTTAATAGGTGGTTAGCGAAATGGGGTTCAGCTTTGCGCGGAGCGGTCGTTGAGCGTTCGTGCCCGCTTTGCCAAGCTTGCTCTTGATCGATCCAAGCGACGTCGGCCGAGCTGTACTGGCCGATCGCCTACGCTTGCAGGGTTTTGGCGTCATCGAATGCCGCGATGGCGCGGAGGGCGCGGTGCAGGCGCTCGAGGAACCGCCGGCCGCGGTCGTCGCCGATCTGTCGATGCCGAGCATCTCCGGGGTGCAGCTCTGCCGCCTGCTACGCTCGGAGGCGGCGACCTCGAAGGTGCCGGTCGTGCTGCGCGGGACCGAGGGACGTCGCAACCATTTCTGGGCAGAGCAGGCCGGCGCGTTTGCGTACGTGGTCAAGGGTCAGATGGGGGAACTCGTGCGCGCTCTCAGGCGCGCCATGGCTCAACAGGGTCGTATCGAGGACGACGCGTTCTTCGTAGTCAGTTCCACCGAGGGGCTCGACGTGCGCGAGCGTATCGCAACCCACCTCGACGCGGCGTTGTTCGAGTCGGTGATCGCCGCGGAGGTGCGGCGCCTCGGTACGAGCGAGTCGTTCGATCGCTTGGTCGATTTGCTCTCGCAGTTTCTGTCGCAACTCACGACGTATCGCTGGATGGCGTTGCAGCGCAAAACGCCTTCGGCGCTCGGTCTGCACGCGAACCCGACGCGTCACGAGGAAGCGCTGGTCGAGGCGCGCCGCGCGATGACCTGCGAAGCGCGCTCGCACATCATCGTGATCGAGGACGACGACGCCGTCGTCGACGGGGACGGCCCTCCCGCGATCGTCGAGCCGATCCAGTTCGGTGAGACGAACATAGGTGCGTTCGCGCTCGCGCCGCGCGCGTCGGCGCACCAAAATGATGCCGTACTCGTGCGCACGATCGCGCGTGAGTTGGGCGGCGCGCTCAGGATGGCCACGCTGGTCGAGGAATCGCGTCAGCTGGCGACCACCGACGCGCTGACCGGCTTGCTCAATCGCCGCGCTTTCGGTGAGTGGGCGTCGCGCGAGGTGTTGCGCGCTGGCCGCTATCGGGACTCGTTTTCGATCATCGTGCTCGACATCGATCACTTCAAGCAGGTCAACGATCGACGCGGCCACGCGGCAGGCGACGCAGTGCTGTCCGGTTTGGGTGGGTTATTGCCGCGCGCCATTCGCTCCTGCGACGTGGCGGCGCGTTGGGGCGGGGAAGAATTCGTCGTCGCGCTGCCGTCCACGCCGCTTTCGGGCGCCCTGCTGGTCGCCGAGCGCGTGCGCAGCGAGCTCGAGGCGAGTCAAATCCGCGATGCGAGCGGCGACCGGGTCCCGGTTACCGCCAGCTTCGGCGTCGCCGAGATCCGCCCGGAGGAAGCGCTCGAT
Source organism: Polyangiaceae bacterium (assembly GCA_036500095.1). GTDB lineage: Bacteria > Myxococcota_A > Polyangia > Polyangiales > Polyangiaceae > PMG-095. Next base: position 2,532 of record DASYCR010000138.1, on the reverse strand, counting down.
CATTTGATCGATCGCGCGGACCGCGCGATGTACGGCGCCAAGAGCGGCGGACGCAATCGCGTTTGCTCGGCGGCGACCGTCTCGGTCGCGCCGCCCGCGATTCGCGTGGCGCTCGAAGCCTGACGCTCTATGCTTGTCGCGCGGTGAGCGCACACTCGGTTAACGTGAGCGGCAAGCCCGGCGAGCCACCCGTGGGCATCGAGCTCGAACCCGCGGATGCCGACGGGCAGCGCCTGCTCGTTCGCTACTCCGCGCGCGCGCGAATCGTGCTGGCGATCGGGCGCGGCTTCCTTTTGGGCTTACTCGGGGTGCTACTCGTCGAGCTCTGGCTCCACGTGCACCTGTTTTTCTTGTTCTTCGGGCTGCCCTTGTTGCTGGCGGGACCCGCCGAGGCCGAGCTTGCGCTTGGACGCTACGCGCTCTTGATCGCGCCGGCGGGCGGTTTCTTCAGCGGTCCGCGCGAGGTCCGTCGGAGCGAACTCGCGTCGCTGAAGATCGGACGCGGCGGCCTTTGGCAGGCGTTCCGGCTCGAGCTGGTGGCGGCGCTGCGAACGGGCGAAGAGGTCACGCTTTTGGCCAATCTCGAACGAGAGCAAGCTCACTACTTGCTCGGCTCGGTGGAGCGCTGGCGCGCCTCGGACTCCTGACACTTTGGTCTTGGAGCGCGATCGCGAGAAGCACATCAGCGACCCAGGAACGCACAGAACCTGTGCATCGGGGCCGCTGCGAGGCAGCCCCAAGCTCAGAGCGGCGTGACTACGGCCGCCAGGTGTACGGGCCAGCCGCGGTGACTTCGGCCACCGGCGCGGTGCGCGCGGAGCCTTGCTGGGTGTCGACGTTCACGGTGTTGTCGATGAAGCCATAGTAGACGCCAGATGAAACGTTGAAGCCCTGACCGCGGAGCTCGACGTCACCGAGGATTTGTGCGGTGCCGGAGACGATCTGGCCGCTCTCGAAGGTGCCCGGTCCTTGGAACACGGTCCCGACGTGGCCATTGTCCTTTGCGGTCAGGCCCGTGAAGACGCTGAGCGCGTCGACGGTGGCACTGCCGGAAATGGTACCGCTCATGATCACGGCGTGCCCGTCGATGCGCGCGGTGCCGGAAACGTTACCGCCGAGCACGGTTGCGTGCGGGCCGACGTAGACCGTCGAGGCGACGGTCGCGGCGCTGGCGACCCAGCCGCCGCCGTTGGCCCAGCGCTGGCCGGTCGTGGTCGGGTTCGGCGCGTTCGCCTGGTATCCGTCCGGCAACGCGCCGTCGACCTGCACCATCCACGGGTAGCGGTAGACCGAGTAGTACATCTGATCCCAGATGATCTGCTGCTGCTTGCTGGGCGTGGCCATCACCACCAACCACACTTGAGTGTCGGCCGCGCTGATGCAGAAGCTGAGCGTGCCGTCGGTACCGCGTTGCAGCGCGCTGTAGCGCGGCTTGGCTCCGGTCGAGTCGACCGCCACCAGGCCCCAGCGGAAGTCCGTATTGGGGGTCGGTTCGGACGCGGGCTGGTTCTTGAAATTGCCGAAGGTGGTGTTGGCCGCCGCTGTTTGGATCACGCCGCGGAAGGTGACCGTCACGGTCGTGGAGCCTGCGTCGGGGAACAAGCGGACGATGTTGTACCCCCAGCGCTGCGGCGCCCAAGCCGAGGACGTCACGAAGCGACGATTCGGTTGATCGAGGACGTCGAGTTGGGTGCTGCGCAGCTCGCGGAAGCCTGCAGGCGCGCCTTGCGCGTGACCGGTGCGATCGGAGGCGGCGCCGTAGTTCTTGCGGTAGAGGGTGCCTTCGTCGGTGCCGTCTGGATTCTTGTAATCCCAGGTGATGTTGTGCATCGCCCATTCGCCGAAGAAGTCGTTTAGCTGGCTGATGTTCCAGCCGCGCGTGGCCATGATGTTGGTGAACGGATCGTTGCTCGACATCGGCGCCGTCCAGATGTCGTTGACGGCCTTGTAGCAATACTTGTCCTTCAGATACTCCATGAACTGCCAGTTGCAGTACCGGTCGCGCGTGGACCCCAAATAGAGGTGCGGAAAATTAACGAGCAGTTCCGAGCAATGCACGTTGCCGGTGCTCGGATCGTGGTACTCGGCGAGTTGGTGCGAGCGCCAGTTGGCGTGGCTCTCGTAGATCCAGCCGCAGGTGTTGCTCTGGTTGCAGGCGAGGCCCTTCGTGGTCGACTGCACGGCGTGCATGAACTCGTGCGCGAGACCCCAGTGATCGGCCGTCGCGCCCGGGCCGACCCACATGCCCATATAGCCCTGACCCCAGCCGCCGCCGGTGAGCCCGTAGTCGCTGTGGATCACGATGCTCGCCTTGTACTTCGTGGCCGAGTTGCAATAGGGCTCCGGGAAGAAGATCGGTGAGCCGAACAGCGTCGGCCAGACGAGTGTCTCGAGCGTGCTGGTGGCCATGGAGCACTGCGCGGCAGTGATCGTGCCGGCCGGCGAGTAGACCGCGTAGTGGTCGCTCTCGCACTGCAGCGGATCGTTGGTGGTCGAGCCGGGGTCGATCCACGCGCCGCCCGTGGGCGCGGT
>DASYCR010000137.1:0-1778 GCA_036500095.1 Polyangiaceae bacterium | reverse complement strand
GAGCGCGACGCTGCTGGCCGAGCCAACCGTAGTGCTCTCGCCGCTGCCGTCGGATCTCCAAGCTCAGCATGAAGCGCTGATGGCTCAGCGAAAAGCCGTGGTTTGTCTGCTGCCCGAGGTCTCGGGGCCCGAGCGTAGCAGCGCCCTCACTCGGATCGCGCGCGGCGGCCCGCTCTTGGTGCTGTTGAGCCCAGAAGCGCTGGCGGCCGCAGACGTGCGCAAAGCGCTCGCCAAATCCGGCATTGCGCTGTTCGTGGTGGAAGAGGCGCACTGCGCCTCCGACGTCTCACACGAGTTCCGTCCGTCATTCAGCGAGCTCGGGCAAACACTGCGTGCCTTCGGTAAGCCACCAGTGATGGCGCTCACGCGCGTGGCCACGAGCCAGGTACTGCGTGACATCACGGCCCGCCTCTCGCTCACGGATCCAGTAACGGTGCTCGCGCCGGCGGTGCCCGGCAATTTGCAGATCGTCACTCGCCTCGCGCGCGGCGAACAACGGCAGGCGGCACTGGTTCGCTTAGTCGAGCGTCTGGAGCCGCCGGGGCTCGTATTCTGCGCGGCGCCGCATGATGTGGACAGCGTGTATTCCGCGCTCAAAGCGGCGCGCATCCCGGCGTACCGCTACCACAGCGGAATGACACCGGGGGATCGCGCGGCAGAGCTGCTCAACTTTACATTGCCCGGCAGTCGCGGCGTCATGGTTGCTGTCAGCGCCTTTGCCGCTGGCAGCGGGCTACCCGGCCTGGGCGAGCAAGCAGGCGCGGCCGCCGTAGGTTTCGGTCGCGGCCAAGGCAAGCGGGATCTTCGCTTCGTCGTGCACCACCAATCCCCCGCCTCAATCGAGCAATATTTGCGGGAGATCCAGCGCGCGGGGGGAGATGGCTTAGCCGCAACTTGCGTACTATTTCACGAATCTAGTCACCGCAGCCTGCACGAGGTCATGCTCGCGCAGCAGCGCTTTCGTGCCGCGCATTTGGCCGAGCTCGCCCGTGCGCTCGAAGGGCCAGCGCTCGAAGGGCGCACCATCTCGCTCGAGTCGCTGGCGCTCGCCACGGGCCAAAGTCGGCGCACGACGGATCGCCTGACCGCGCTGCTCGCGGACGCGGGTGTCGTGTCGAAGGCGGGCGGCTGGGTGCGAGTCTCGAGCTCGGCTACTGATCTGCTCGAAGCCTGCCGCGCGCTCGGCGCCAAGCTGTACACGCTCCGCGAGCAGGATGGTCAGCGGCTCGCTGCGGTCAGCGCTTTCGCCGAGAGTAGCGATTGCAAGCTCGGTTTTTTGAGCCGTTACCTGGGCCTGACCGCGCAAGAGCCTTGTGGGCACTGCAGCGTGTGCTCGACTGAGCTCTCGGCAATGGAGTCTATGCCGCCCCAAGTCTCCGCTCGCCGCGCGGTGGTGCAGGAATTCTCCGTACATCCCGCGCCAAGCTCGGCGCCCGCTTCGGCCCCGGCCGAGAGCGGCGCCTTCGCCGCTAGCCCCGCGCCTATGACCGCAAAATTACCTGATTTCGGCGTGGCTACGCCTCGAGCCGGTCGTTGACGGCGCGCGCGAACTCGGTCGTGCCCAAGCTTCCGCCGATGTCGCGCGTTTTCTGGCCCTCTTCGAGCGCGCGGTCATAGGCGCGTCGAATTCGCTCGCCGGCGGAGCGGCAAGCTTCGTCCCCGCGCGTGTCGGCGAGGTGCTTCAGCATCATCGCCGCGCTCATCAGCAACGCCAACGGATTCGCCAGGTTTTTTCCGGCGATATCAGGAGCAGAGCCGTGCACGGCTTCGAACACGGC
>DASYCR010000136.1:0-4256 GCA_036500095.1 Polyangiaceae bacterium | reverse complement strand
AAGAGCTCGGCGACGGTCGCTCGATCGCGCTCAGCTTGAACAACATCGGGCTGGTCTGGCGGGACCACGGCCAGCAAGCGCAGGCGCGCGAAGCGCTGGAGGCCGCGCTGAAAATTCGACGTGAAATCGCCGACCCGTTCGGCATCGTAGAGAGCTTGAACGACCTCGGTCAACTCGCTCTGGATCAGGGCGACCACGCCAAGGCACTCGCGCTCTTCAGCGAGGCGCACGTGGTGGCGCGCGACGTCGGTGAGCACAATCGAATTGCCACGGTGCTCACGAATATCGGCGAGACGCATCAGCGCCTGAACAACGGCGCGCAAGCCATTCAGTTCCTGCTTCAAGCCGAGGAGCTGTGCGAGGAGCTCGGCGACAAGTTGCACCTCGCGCAAGCCAAGCGCGCGCTGGCCAAGGCGTACCTCGAGCAGGGCGAGCTCAAGAAGGCCCGTGAGCTCATCAAACGCGCCGTCGATTTGTTCGGTCAGGTGCGCTCGAAGCCGCATCTGGCCGTGGCGCTGCGCACGCTCGGTGAGGTCACGGGCGCCGGCGCTTGGGGTGAGGGCCACGAGGTGAAAGCCGTGGACTATTTCATGCGCTCGATCGCGATCTGCAAAGAGATCGGCAACGATCTCGAGGTGGCCAAAAGCTATCGCGCGTTTTCGAGCTACGTCTTTTCGTCGCAGCACTATAAGCAAAACCACGATATTCAGCGAGAAGCCAAGAAGCTCGACGAGATGGCAAACGAGATTTTCGAGCACCATCGGATCCGCTCGAGCGTCGCCGCGCAGAGCTGAGGCAAGAAAGATCGATGCTGTCGCTACGCGTGCAGAAAATCGGGCCGGTGGCGGTGCCCATGCCCGCCTATCAGAGCCGCGGGGCCGCGGGGCTGGATCTGTGCGCGGCCCTGGCGGAGCCCAAGTTGCTCGCCTCTGGGGAGCGCGCGCTGATCCCCACCGGCCTCGCCTTTGCGATCCCGGACGGCTACGAAGGTCAGGTTCGCCCCCGTTCGGGCCTCGCTCTGCGCCACGGCGTGAGCATCGTCAACACGCCGGGCACGATCGACTGCGACTATCGGGGAATGGTGCAAGTGGTGTTGATCAACCTCGGCCAGGAACCGTTCTCGATCGAGCCGCTTTCGCGCATCGCGCAGCTGGTCATCGCGCCGATCGTGCAGGTGGCGCTGGAAGAGGTCAGCGAACTCGACGCGACCGCGCGCGGCGCGGGCGGCTACGGCTCTACCGGTCGCTAGCCGCGCGGCGAGTTTCTGAGCGCTGACTAGCCTGAAAATCTACTAAAAAAGGCGGCGAGCTCGGCGCTCAGCGCGTCGCGGTCGAGATCGCGCGTCAGGATGTGGTGCGAGCGCGGGAGGATGAGCACGCGCACGTCTCGGGTGCCCAGGGCTTCAGCGACGCGCCAGGCGTTCGAAACCGGGCACACCCGGTCGTGCGCGCCGTGCACGATCAAGGTCGGGCATTTGACCTGCTTCAGGAGTGCGCGCGTGGCTGCGGCGCCTCGCTGCAGATCGATCGCGGCGTGCACGGGATCTGCCGAGTAGGACACGTGCGACGAGCGCGCGACACCGTCCGCGATGTCCGACGTCCGCTTCGGCATCAAAAAGTCCGGGATGCGCAAGAACCCTCCGGCGGCCAATAGCCACGCTGGAAATGGAGCACTGAGCCGCGTCGCATTGGCGAGTAGCACCAGGGCCGTGATCCGTTCCGGCTCCGCGCAGGCCAAGCGAATCGCGAGCAGCGAGCCGAGCGACAGCCCGCAGGCGATCACGGGACCGGCGGGGAGGGCAGTTAGCGCGTCGCGCGCGCTGGCGAGCCAATCGCTGAAGCGCGTGCGCGCCAAGTCACGCGCGTGGCTGCCGTGGCCCGCGAGGAGCGGCGCGCTCGCGGCGAGCCCCAGGCTTTGCGCGGCATCCGTGACCAGCTGAACCTCGAACGGCGTTCCGCCGAAGCCGTGGAGGGCGAGCACTGCGGGCGAGCGCCCGGCGAGCGAAATTGGTAGCGGCGTCGCGCCGCGCAGCGCGCCGAGCTCGGGCTTCGAGTTCATCCTTCGCCGCGTTTGACGCCGTACGCTCGGATCTTTTTGTGCAAATTAGTGCGCTCGACCCCGAGCACGATCGCGGCCTTGGAGATGTTCCAATCGAGCGCCTTGAGCGTATCGACGATATAGGCGCGCTCCGCCGACTCGCGATAGGCGCGCAGCGTGAGCCGATCCGAGGACGTGCCAGGCTCGCTGCTGGTCGCGGACTGTGCGGACACGTCTGCGCCGTCGCCATCGTCGTCGAACGGGCTCTCGTGCGGATCCTCGGGTAGATCGGCGATCGTAATCACGTCGCTCGAAAGGATCGCCGCGCGCTCCACCACGTTCTTCAGCTCGCGCACGTTGCCGGGCCACTTGCGGCGACCGAGCGCCTCGAGCACGCTCGGATCGATCCTCTTCTGGCGGAGTCCGTTCTCCTTGCAGAAGCTCGACACGAACGCGTCCGCCAGGATCAACACGTCGGCTTTGCGATCGCGCAGAGCCGGCACACGGATCGGGAATACGTCGAGCCGGAAGTACAGATCTTCACGGAATCCGCCGACCTGGACGGCCTTCGATAGGTCCTTGTTCGTCGCGGCGAGCACGCGCACGTCCACGTTGATCACATGCTCCGAGCCGACGCGCACGACCTCGCCGTTTTGCAGCGCACGCAGGACCTTGGCCTGCGCGGTCAAATCCATGTCGCCGATTTCGTCCAAGAACAGCGTGCCACCGTGGGCTTGCTCGAAAAAGCCGCGCTTTCTGGCTTGCGCGCCCGTGAACGAACCGCGCTCGTGCCCGAACAGCTCGCTCTCGATCAGCTCGCGCGGGATCGCCGCGCAGTTGACCTTCACGAACGGCGCGTCCTTGCGCGGGCTGAGGCGGTGAATCGCGCGGCTGACGAGTTCTTTGCCGGTGCCGCTTTCACCCGTGATGAGGACGCTGGCCTTGGTGGGCGCGACCTTGTCGATGTCCTGGAACAGCTTTTGGATCGGCAAGCTCGTGCCGATCATCTCGTAGCGCGCCTCGAGCTCGGCGCGCATTTGCTCGACGGTGCGGCTGAGGCGAGCCGTACGAATCGAGTTCTGCACGCTGACCAGCACGCGCTCGCGGTTCAACGGTTTTTCGAAGAAGTCCGTCGCGCCGAGTTTGATGGCGGCCACTGCGTCGTGCACCGTGGCGTGGCCGCTCACGACGATCACGGGGATTTCGCGGGTCGCCTCGTCGGCGCGCAGGCGTTCGAGCGCGTCGAGTCCGCTCATGCCCGGCAGCTTTAGATCGAAGATCGCGACGTCGACCGGCTCGTGCGGGTTGCTCAGTGTTTCGAGCGCGGCCTCCGCCGATTCGGCCTCCAGTACGCGGTAGCCTTCGCCGCTCAACACCATCTCCAGCGTGCGCCGGATGTTCTTCTCGTCGTCGACGACGAGAACGGTGGGCGGCACGGTGCTGAGGGCAGAGGGATCCGGCATGGGACAGAATTCTCAGTTCATGCGCAACGTGCCGATCGGCTCGCCGAGCTCTTCCAGAAAGTGCTTGGCCGGTACGATGAATGCACTGTCCGGGTAGTGGTGGATGACGTGCGTGAGGAGTTCACGCGCCTTTCCTCGCTCTTTCTGCTTCATGTACACCTCGGCCAAAAGCACGAGCGCTTCTGGCTCCAGATCCGAGTTCGGGAATGCGTGGAGCGAGTACTCGATGCGCGCCGTCGCCGCGCCAAAGTTCGACTTGTCGAGATAAAAGTGTGCCACGTAAAGTTCGTGGCGTGCGAGCAGGCCGGTCACGACGGCCTGCATGTATTCGAGCTCCTTGCTGTGCGAGCTGTCCGGGTAGTCATTCAAAAACTTGCGAATGGTCGCGTGCGCGTCGTTCACGCTCGCCAGATCGCGCTCTTCGAGCGCGGGCAGGAGCGGTGATGGGCTCACCGACTCGTATTGCGCCTTGGCTACCTGGTAGCGCGCGTACTGCACTTCCGGATCGTTCGGGTAGTCGTGGACGAAGGATTTGTAGCCAGCGACGGCTTCCGCGAACTTGTCCTGTTGGAAATGCGCGTCGGCCAGCCTGAGCTCCGCGAGGCGTGCGTAACGGCTGTAGCCGTACTTGCGTCGCACTTCGTTCATCAGCTGATCGCTGGTCTCCCAGTTCTTAGAGTCGAAGGCCTCCATGGCCTCTTCGTAGTCGTGCTTGGCGTTCTCGGCGTAGTTGATCGCGCTGTCGGCGTGATTGTC
>DASYCR010000135.1:0-5569 GCA_036500095.1 Polyangiaceae bacterium | reverse complement strand
TCTATTCATGCGAAGCAGCGGACCCCGCCAAACGCCCGACGCTGTCGGTGAGCTATCGCTGAGACCCACGTCGCTTGCGCATCAACACACCCGCCAGAGCGAGCCCTGCCCAGGCGAGCGCCCCGCGGTTGTCGTCAGCCGGAGAGGGCACGCTGCACGCGCAACCGCCGGGGTCACGCACGAAGACCTGACCGGGGCTCGGCGGAGGGGTATTGGTCACGCCGCTCGTGCCGCCGCTCGAGAGCCCGCTGCCGCCGTTGGGCGCTCCCGCTTCACCGCCGGTATCGACCGCGCCCGCTTCGCCGCTGGTGCCGCTCAGGCCGCCGCCGCTCAGGCCGCCCGTGCTCATCGCGCCGGAGCCGCCGCTACCCGCCGTGGCGCCGCCGGCCGACATGCCCGCGTCGCCCGCGGACGAAATGCCGCCGCCGCCACCTTGGCCGACGCTCCCGGAGACACCGCTGCCGCCTTGGCCGGTACCACCGCTCGAGACGCCACCACCGCCCGATGCGCCTGCGCTGCCGGATGCACCCGCGCTACCACCGCTGCCACTCGTCACGCACTTGCCGTTGACGCACGTGCCACCCGTGCAGGTCGTGAGGTCCTTGGCGATCGGATTGCTGCAGACTCCTGAAGTCGGGTCGCACGTGCCTACGTCATGACACTGATCGAGCGCCGAGCACGTGACGATCGGAGTGACCGTGCAACTGGCAGTGCCGTTGCAGGCGCGCGTCGTGCACGCATCGCTAGTGCAGGTGACGGTGGTGCCAGCGCAGACGCCGTTGGCGTTGCACACGTCGTTGATGGTACAGGCGCTGGCGTCGTCGCACTTGGCGCCAGTCGTTTTGTGAGTGCAGACGCCGCTGAGACAGACGTCCGTCGTGCAGGCGTTGCTGTCGTCCGCGCAAGCCGTGTTGTCGGGCAGGATCGACACCAGGCAGTTGTCGGTCGGGTCGCACGAGTGGCAAGCGGCTGGTTTCGAGCAAGTGCAACCGGTGGTCGTGGCGGGGTTCGCGTCGACGTTCGTCGGGTTGATGTCGCCGTTGAGCGGGGAGATCGTGGTGGTCGTATTCGGGAGCGCCGCCGCTCGGAGGTCCGGCACCAGCACTTCACCGGGTGGGACCTGATCACCGGGCGCGACGGGGCCGTCGCACGCTCCACACAACAACGCCGTACCCGCGACTAAAGTATGCCAAGAATTCAACCGCACAGCCGAAGATTGCATTCGCTTCCGACCGGCGTCAATCGTGATCACCGAACCTAGCTCGAACAAGATATTTTCACAGCGCTTTTGGCTGGGCGAGATCGACGCGCGCATCCCGGCGGTGTTCCGCGTCGCGCTCGGCGCGATCTTACTGTTCGACGTGCTCGATCGCCTGCGCGATCTCTTTTCGTTTTTTACCGATCTCGGGATCGTGCCGCGCGCTGTCGTTTCAGCCGGACCCCTGCGTTGGTCGATCTTCGCGCTGGCGGGCACACCTACACCCACAGCCGCGCTCTTCCTGCTCGGGGTGCCGATCGCCGTTGCGTTGATCGTCGGTTACCAGACTCGCGTCGCGTCCGTGCTCGGCTGGGTCTATGTGAACTCGTTGATGAACCGCAACCCGTTCGTCTGCGACGGCGGCGACGCGGTGCTGCGGTTGCTCCTCTTCTGGAGCATGTTCGCCGACCTCGGCGCTCGCTTCAGCTTGGATTGCCGGCTCGGCCGGCGCACGGCGCAGGCGACGGTGCCGGCGCTCGCCATCCGTTGTTTACAGCTGCAGATCGCGTTCATCTATCTGTTCACCTTCTTCGCAAAGTCCGGCGTCTACTGGCGTGACGGCAGCGCCGTGCTGCGCGTTCTCGAGAACCCTCAATGGAGTCGCGGCATCGGGCCCTTCTTGGCTCGTTCGCCGCTCGTGTGCAAAGCGCTGACGCGCGGAACGCAATTGGTCGAAGCCACGTTCGCGCTGCTCGTGTTTTCGCCGTGGCGTCCGCGCTTGACGCGCGCCGTCGCGATCTGCGGCGGCGTGGCGCTCCACGTGGGTATCTTTCTGACCATTCGCGTCGGCCTGTTCTCGTTGATCATGCCGGTGAGCTACCTGGTCTATCTGGCGCCCGAATGGATCGATCGGGCGGAGTACTGGCTGTGCGGGGAGCTCTTCATTGCGCCGGCGCCGCCCGGCGAGCCCGGCGCTTGGACGGCGCGCTTTCGTCGCGTGGGGTTCGCGCTGCTCGCGCTCACCTTCGTTCCGGCGCTTCTCGTACAAGTAGTGCGAGTTGGCTCGTCTCGACCGCTGCCTCGCCCACTCGCGCAGTGGATCGCGTTCTTCTCGCTCGAACAGAACTGGAAGATGTTCGCGCCCGATCCCCCGAAATTCGACTTCAGGTGGACAGGGCCCGGAGTCCTGAGCGACGGGCGTCCGATCGACGTCGTCTCCACGGTGGCCCCTGGCCTCGGCAGACCCGTCGGCTTCATCTACAATCGCTGGCACAAGTTGGGTAACAACCTGATCGGTCAGACGCCGCTCTTGATGAGCGGCGTCGGCAGCTACCTCTGCCGCCGCTACAACGGCGATTTCCCGGGACCAAAGCTCGCGCATTTCGAGCTGGCGCTGATCGTCACACCGGTCCCCGCGACCTCGACGCCGGCGCCGGCTCCGGTCAGCGTGTTTCGTCAGAGCTGCTTTGCGGCCGAGAGTTCGCCGTCGGAGTAGCGCCGCTCGCTGGCAGTGGGCCTACGGGTAGAAGTGCTGTGCGTGGCAGGTGCCCAGGCTGTCGTAGCATTGCTGATTCACGCAGTAGCCGCTGCACTCCGTGTCCGTGCTGCAGGTCTTACGCGCGCAATATCCGCTCGTGCACGTGCCGTTCACGGGACACGTCGAAGAATTCGAACAGGGTATCGCGTCGCAGCGCTGTGCTGCACTGCATGCGGTAAACGGCGTCGTGCACGGGTTCTGCGCGGAGCAAGCCGGGGCGCACGCGCCGCTCGTACACACGCCGACGGCGCAGTCGGCATCCGTCGCGCACTTCGCGCAGGCATGATTGACGCAGTGCGAGCTCGCAAGCGGGCAGTCCGCGTCGAGCCCGCACTCGACACATTGAGCGAACGGCCCGTATTGTCCGTTGAGCATGACGCAGGCGGGGCTCGCGGCCGGGCAGTCTGCGTTGCTTGCGCATTGCTTGCAAACGTTGGCAGAGCACAGTGAGGCCGCGCCGGGTCCTGCGACTTGCGCGCCGCCACTCGGGCAATCTGCGCTCTTGGCGCACGTGCTGCCAGTGCCCGCGGGCTGAGCGGGCGACGGCGGACACACGCACTGACCGCACCAACTGATCGTGAGGCATCCGCCCGGTTGGTCAGGAGGGGCGACGCCGCCGGGCGGGCGCTAGCTCGAACGACGGCGGAGCGAATCCTGCCCACGCAACCTATACGGCCATCGAAACTCTGGAATCCTGCATATCCCGAACAAGCCAACGCAGACGTAGAAAGCGCCAACACCCAAAGCAACGCGGTCGCGGAGCAGGCCATCGACCGCGTCCAGAGCAAGTCACGTGCCGCACCGTAAATCCCCGACCGCAGGCGAATCCAGCTCAAGTCACCATGGGAGTTTTCGCTTGCTGGCACACCTCTGGCTCAGATTCGGACCATTGCGTCCGAGCCGCGCCTTTCGGGCGGGCTACCAAGCCGTCGGCTTGTAGTCCTTCAAAAACTGACCCCACACGTGCCGGCCCGTGTTCAGGCCGTCGAAGATCGGATCGACGATGCGCGCCGCGCCGTCCACGATGTCGAGCGGTGGGTGAAAGCCGTTCTCTTCCGTCTTGCGCGCCGCGATGTGCAGCGGGTCTTCGTCCGTGACCCAGCCGGTGTCGACGCTGTTCATGAAGATGCCGTCCTTCGCGTAGTCGGGCGCCGAGGTGCGCGTCATCATGTTGAGCGCGGCCTTGGCCATGTTGGTGTGCGGGTGCTTGTCGGTCTTGAAGCGCCGATAAAACTGGCCCTCCATCGCCGAGACGTTGACGATGTGTTTGTCGAACGTGCGCTCTTTGAGCATGAGCGGCTTCAGGCGAGCGTTGAGCAGGAAGGGAGCGATGGCGTTGACCAGCTGCACTTCGAGCAGCTCCACGGTGCCGACCTCGGCGAGCGGCAAGCGCCAGCTGTTGATCCCGCGCCGATCGACCTGCTGCAAATCCGCGTCGAGCGCGCCGAGCGGGAAGAGTCCGGCGCTCGCGTCCAGATCCTCCGCCGTGAGCGCGACCTGTGAGAGCGCCGACGCCGCCTGCAGACCGACGGCTGGACGGCCGCGCGAGCTGCCGTCACCGAGTTGGCGAGCGGCGTCCGTGCGCATGCCTTCGTAGTCGGCCAGCAGTCGGGCCGCCTGCGGGGGAAGTCGCGCGAGCGGTGCGAGCTCGCCTTCCATCAAGTGCCCATAGAAGCCGGACGGCCGCCGCACGGTCTGACACGCGTTGTGCAGCATGAAGTCCAGACGCGCTTCGCTCTGCGCGATGACCCCGGCGAACGCTTCGACGCTGGGCGTGTGCCGCAAATCGAGCCCGTAGATCTGCAAGCGCTCTCGAAAATCCTCGAAGTCCGCCTCACGCGCGTAGCGCAGCGCCGCGTCCCGTGGAAAGCGCGTGCTCACGATCACGCGCGCGCCCGCCCGCAACAGCATCAGCGCCGCTTGGTAGCCGATCTTGACGCGCGCGCCGCTGATCAACGCCACGCGGCCGCGCAGATCCGCGGTTTGCGTGCGCTTGGCAAAGTTGAAATCGCCGCACGCGGCGCACAGGTGGTCGTAGAAACCGTGCATGCGCGTGCAGCGCGTTTTGCAGACGTAGCAAGAGCGCGCCACGTTGAGCGGTGGGGTTTCCTCCAGCGCGGACGACGCGGAAGCGCTGGGCGCGCCCGCGCTCGCCGGCTCGAACGCGCCGCCGCCCGCCTCGCTGAGCTGAGGCCGCGCAGGTGAGCTGAAGACCGGCTCGAGTCGCTTTTGCCGGATGCCGGCTTGCGCCAAAATAGCGCGATCCGCCGCGCGCACGTCGCGCTTGCCCTTGCGCCGAACCTCGCGGGAAAGTAGCCGCTGCTCCGTGCGCTCGGGGCGCGACACGCGGCCGGCCACGGTCAGCAAGCGGTTACGCAGCTCGAGCTCGACGTATGCGAGCTCGCTGCGATCGGCGGCGATCGTCTCGAGCACACGCAAGCACTCTTCGATGGCTTCGGGAGTCAGACGCACGGCGCGCCCGCGTAGCACGAGTGCGCGAGCGGCGCCTGCCGGGGCGCCCATTCATTCACGGCGGGCGTGTTTTTTGGCCTGACTAGTGCAACCAGCCCGCCAGGAGTTCGCTTTCCAGCGCGCTCGATTCTGCCTGCGGCCTAAGGCATGCGCCATGCTGGCAAACATAAGCGAGCGCGCGGCCGTCCCGGTCTCGCTTGTCTGCCAGCGTGGGCAGCAGTTGCCGGAGCTCCGCGCTCGGGCCGGGTGCAGCGAAGCGTACGCCCACCGTCCACGCGGGGAGTAAGCCGTTCCACGTCGCGGCGAGCTTGCTGTCGATTCCCGCGATCACTAGCTCGTAGTAGGGGCCAGCTGCGAGCAGC
>DASYCR010000134.1:0-5606 GCA_036500095.1 Polyangiaceae bacterium | reverse complement strand
GTGAACGTCCAGCCCGGCTTCGATCAAAGCGGCTCGGGCCTCGAGCAGAGCCGCGAAAAAGCTGCGGCCCATGAACGCCCCTGACGTTTCATCGCGCCCCGTGACGCCCGGAGCCCACTCCAAGTCTTGCGATTTTCGCCTCGATGGCCGCGTCGCGCTCGTTACCGGGGCGGCCGCCGGCATCGGCGCCGCGATCGCGACTGCACTCGCCGCGGCCGGCGCGGACGTCGCGTGCCACGGCAACAAGCGCACGCCGGACGAGACGTGCGCGGCCGTGAGCGCGCTCGGCCGGCGCACGCTCGCTTTGCGCGGTGACTTGGAGCGCAAGGAGACCGCCGCCGAGCTCGTGCAGAGCGTGGCCGAAGCACTCGGTACGGTCGACGTGCTCGTCAACAATGCGGGCATGATCCGGCGCTCCCCGGCGGTCGACTACACGGAAGAAGATTGGGCGACCGTGCTCGAGGTCAATCTGTCGAGCGTGTTTCGCATCTGCCAAGCCGCCGGCAAGCTGATGCTCGCCGCGGGGCACGGAAAAATCGTGAATATTGCCTCGCTGCTCTCGTTTCAGGGCGGCATCACGGTGCCGGCTTATGCCGCCTCCAAAGGCGGCGTCTCGCAGCTGACCAAGGCATTGGCGAACGAGTGGGCGTCACGCGGCCTGAACGTCAACGCGATCGCACCCGGCTACGTCACGACCGAGAACACCGCGGCTCTGCGCAAGGATCCCAACCGTAGCCGTCAGATCCTGGAACGCATTCCGGCGGGTCGCTGGGGCGAGCCGGACGACATCGCGGGCGCGGCGCTATTTTTGTGTTCGCGCGCGAGCGACTACGTGAACGGGCACGTGCTTGTGGTAGACGGTGGCTGGCTGGGACGTTGAAGCCGTCCGACTCGAGCGAAGCACGTGGCTCTGAAACCGGAATCCGAATGTCGCTTCGACGAGGTCAGCCTCGGCGAGATCATGCTGCGCTTCGACCCTGGTGAAGGGCGCATCCACACCGCTCGCCAATTTGCCGTCTGGGAAGGGGGCGGCGAGTACAACGTCGCGCGCGGTTTGCGTCGCTGCTTTGGTCTGCGCACGGCGGTCGTCAGCGCGCTCGCGGACAACCCGGTCGGGCGTTTGCTGGAAGATTTGCTGCTGCAAGGCGGCGTCGACCTCTCGCACCTGCGCTTCCGCGAGTACGACGGCGTGGGCCGAGCGCTACGCAACGGGTTGAATTTCACCGAGCGCGGCTTCGGTCCGCGCGCGGGCGTCGGCTGTTCCGACCGCGGGCACACCGCGGTGTCGCAAATGCAGCCGGGCGACGTCGATTGGTCGACCTTGTTCGGACGCGACGGTGCGCGCTGGTTTCACACCGGCGGCATCTTCGCCGCGCTCTCCGAGAGCACACCGCACGTCGCGCGCGTCGCCATGGAGCACGCGAAAAAATACGGGACGGTCGTCTCGTACGATCTGAACTACCGTGCGTCTTTGTGGCAGGGCGCCGGCGGCCGCGATGGCGCGCGCGCCGTGAATCGCTCGCTGCTGCCGCTCGTCGACGTGTTGGTCGGCAACGAAGAAGACTTTTCGGCCTCGCTCGGCTTCGAGCTGGAAGGCGTGGACGATCATTTCAAGGAGCTGCCGACCGCCAGCTTTCGGAAGATGATTGCCCGCGTCGTCGCGGCGTATCCCAACGTCCAGACAGTCGCTGTCACGCTGCGCGGCGCGGATTCGGCCAGCATGAACCGCTGGGGAGCCCTGCTCTATCACGCCGGCGAGTTCTTCGAGGTCGAGCAACGTGAGCTCGAGATCTTCGACCGCGTGGGCGGGGGAGATTCATTCGCGTCCGGCCTGATCTATGGCTTCTTGACGGGCCGAGATCCACAGTGGGCGCTCGCCTGCGGCGTCGCGCACGGCGCGCTCGCGATGTCGACGCCCGGCGACACCACCATGGCTACCCTGCCAGAGGTATTGAAACTGATGAAAGGCGCCGGCGCCCGGATCGAACGATGACCATCAGCGACGTGTATCAACGCATCGAGAACGTGGGCATCGTGCCCGTAGTGCGAGCGCCCTCCTCCGAGCTCGCCATCCGCGCCGTGGAGGCGCTGCTCGAGGGCGGCATTTCCGTGCTCGAGATCACGATGACCGTGCCGGACGCCGTTTCGCTAGTGAGCATGCTGCGCAAGCGCTACGGCAATCGCGCGCTGGTCGGCGCGGGCACGGTGGTGGACGCAGCGCAAGCGCATGCCTGTGTGGAAGCAGGCGCCGAGTTCGTCGTCAGCCCGGGTTTGAATCTGGAGGTACTCACGGCCGTGCGCGCGCGTGGAGTCGCGATGTTGCCGGGCGCGCTCACCCCCACGGAAGTGATGGCCGCGGCCGGCGCCGGCGCGGACCTGATCAAGATCTTTCCGTGTTCGGCGGTGGGCGGCGCCAAGTACCTGCGTGCACTGCGCGGACCGTTTCCGGCGCTCCGCTTCTTGCCCACGGGCGGCGTGAATCTGGCGACCGCTGCCGAGTACATCGCGGCCGGCGCGGTCGCCCTCGGCTTGGGCGGCGAGCTCGTGGACATTGCCCTGCTCGAGGCCGGCCAAGACGAAGAAATTTCCGTGCGAGCCCGCAAGCTCGTCGCGGCAGTCGCAGCGGCCCGGCAGTCGCTGGCAAAGCCGCTCCGCGCCTGATCTTTTCGCGCGTGATCGAAATAGGCCTAATGGCGCATAAAGGCCGTCACCGGAGTAGAAGGAATCAGCCCATGGCCCGATTTTTCAACATGAAAGCCGCGATTCGCCTCTCGAGCCTGTTTCTGTTCGCTGGGCTGTCCAGCTGCGCGGGCAGCATCGACGACGCGACCGCGCCGGCCTACACGGGCCCGCAACCGCGGCCGTCCCCGCTCGTCAAATGGCCAGCGGCCACCGGGGACAAACCCGTTTCTCAGACCATCAAGGTCAGCGGCGTGCTCGACGGCGGGCTCAAACGCTACTACGGCGTGGGCGATCTGAGCCTAATGGGCGCTGCCGACAAGGAAGAAAAGCCCGGCGCCCTGTTCGAGCTCGAGGACGGCGCGACGCTGTCCAATGTGATTTTGGGTGAAACCGCCGGCGAGGGCGTCCGCTGCAAAGGCGCCTGCACGCTCAACAACGTGTGGTGGGAGCGCGCCGGCGACGGCGCGGCTACCTTCTCGGGCACGTCGGACTCGGCGGTGGTCACGGTCAACGGCGGCGGCGCGAGCGGCGCGTTCGACAAGGTGTTCGCGCACAACGGCGCGGGCACGCTGCTCGTCAAGAATTTCTACGCGGAGTGGTTCGGCAAGATCTATCGCTCGTGCGGCAACTGCAGCAAGCAATACGGGCGCAAAGTCGTGTTCGAGAATCTCACCGCGGTGACCGGCCCCAAGGCGTCGGCGATCGCCGGCATCAACTCGAACCTCGGCGATCACGTCGAGTTCCAGGGCGTCAACACGATTTACGCCATGAGCAAGAAGGTCCCCGCCTGCGTGCGCTACGAGGGCAACAACAACGGTGGCGAATCCAAGAAGCTCGGCGCCGGCCCCGACGGCACCTCCTGCAAATACGACGACACCACCGTCATCACGAAAAACTAAGACGCGGTTCGTCCCAACGCGCTGAACCGCGAAGGCGCGAAGGCGCGAAGATTTTTGGGGTCGCCTTGTGCGTGGGAGTCGTCACAGGGACGACCAAGCTGCAGCGTGAGCGAGCACTTTGCCCGTCACTTGCGCACCCTACAAGACGTGGCCCGTCTCCGCATGGACGTTTTGCGCCGTTCTTGGTGGAACCCAAAAATCAGGGCTTCGCGTCTTCGTGCCTTCGCGGTTGGTCTCCCGCAGAAGCGCAGTCAGTGTTTCAAGCGTTGTAGCTGCGCGAGCTGACTTTGCCGCCGCGGCCGGTCCAGTTGGTGTGGAAGAACTCGCCGCGGGGTTTGTCAGTGCGCTCGTAGGTGTGGGCGCCGAAGTAGTCGCGCTGGGCTTGCAGCAGATTCGCGGGCAGCCGATCACGGCGGTAACCGTCGTAGAAGGCGAGCGCGGAGCTCATGGTGGGTGTGGCCACGCCGAGCAGCGCGGCCTGCGACACGACGCGGCGCCAACCGCCTTGGTGCTCGTCGATCACCTTGCGGAAGAAATCGTCGAGCAGGAGATTCTCGAGCGCGGGCTGCTTGTCGAACGCCTTCTTGATGTCGCCCAAAAAGCGGCTGCGGATGATGCAGCCGCCGCGCCACATCAGCGCGATCGAGCCAAAGTTGAGATCCCACTTGTACTCGTTGCTCGCCTCACGCAGCAGCATGTAGCCCTGCGCGTAGCTCACGATCTTGGAGGCATAGAGCGCGCTCTCCACGTCCTTGATGAACGCTTGCTTTTCGCCGCTGAATTTCTCTTTCGGTCCGCTCAGCCGCTCGCTTGCGCGAATGCGTTCGGCCTTGAGCGCCGAGAGAGCGCGCGCGAACACGGCCTCACCGATCAGCGTCACCGGCATGCCTAGATCGAGCGCCGAGTTGCTCGTCCATTTGCCGGTGCCCTTTTGGCCGGCCGCGTCCAAGATCTTGTCGACCAACGGCGCGCCGTCCTCGTCCTTGACTCCGAAGATGTCGCGCGTGATCTCGATCAAGAAGCTGTCGAGTACGCCCTTGTTCCATTGGTCGAATACGCCCTTGAGCTCGTCCGCTGAGAGGTTGAGCGCGCCCTTCATCAGGTCGTACGCTTCGGCGATCAGCTGCATGTCGCCGTATTCGATGCCGTTGTGCACCATCTTGACATAGTGCCCGGAGCCGCCGCTGCCGACCCAGTCGCAGCACGGCTCGCCGTCGACTTTGGCGGACACGCTTTGCAAGATGTCCTTGATGTGCGGCCAGGCTTCCGGATCGCCGCCCGGCATGATCGAGGGACCGTGACGCGCGCCTTCTTCTCCGCCGGAGACGCCGCTGCCCACGAACAGGATGCCCTTCTTCTTGAGCGCGTCGAAGCGGCGCTGGCTGTCGGGGAAGTGCGAATTTCCGCCGTCGATCACGATGTCGCCCTTGTCGAGGAGCGGCGTCAACTGATCGATCACCGCGTCCACCGCGTTGCCGGCCTTGACCAGGATGAAGACGCGGCGCGGCTTCTTCAAAGACCCGACCAGCTCTTCCACACTCTTGCAGCCGACCACTTGTGAGCCCTTGGCGGGCCCGGCGAGAAACTCGTCGGTGACGCTCGCAGTGCGGTTGTAGACCGAGACCGTGAAGCCGTGGTCGTTCATGTTCATGACCAGGTTCTGGCCCATCACGGCAAGACCGATGAGCGCGATGTCTGAGCGCGGTTCCGACATTTGGATTCGTTCTCCTCTGCTGCCTCGGTCGGCCGTGATCGGCGCGACTTCGGTAAATTGGGAAGGAATTTGTCTCGCATTCAGAGCAGCTCGTCAATGGCGAGCGAGCTTGCCCGTGCTATGCGGGGCTCTGCGCGGGGAGAGCTACAATGAACATCCGCATCCGATTGTCGACTTGGGTCGTGGCGCTGCCCGCGCTGCTGGCCTGCGCGCTGCTCGGTGCGTGTCGGCCGCGCGCGTCGTCCGGAAATGCTTCGGCCGGCGCGTCGTCCTCGGCAAAGGCTTCGAAATTTCGTTGCAACCTGCTGCTC
>DASYCR010000133.1:0-7921 GCA_036500095.1 Polyangiaceae bacterium | reverse complement strand
CGAAATGGGGCAACCCGATCAAGCGCTCGCGTTGCTCAACAAGGGCCTGCAAAAGCACGGCGCGGAGCTCGATCTGCAGGCGGAGCTCGCGCGCCGTTTGCTCGCGGCCGGTCAGTTTGCGCCAGCGCTCGCCGCAGCGCGCCACGTGCTCGAGGTCGACGTGATGCGCCCGGAGCCTTGGCGTCAGATCGCCGACGCGTTCAAGGGCTTGCAACGTCCGGCGGAGGGCGTGCTCGCGCTCGCTCCGCTGCTCGCCATCAACGCGGCCAACGATCTAGAGCGTGCGACCCTGGCGGCGCGACACTCGCGCGCCGGTGGCGCGGCCGCGCGCTCTTTCGACGCGTCCGAGTTCCAGCAGATCGATCTGTTGTCGGCCGACGATCCGGCGAGGCGCTTGCTCGCTCAGCTCGCCGAGAGCCTAGGCAAGATTCATCCGCCCGAGCTGGAGCGCTTCGGCCTCAACCCGCGTGATCGCATTGGTTCCAAATCGGCGCACCCGCTGCGCCAGCTCGCCGATCGGATCGCGAGCGTATTCGGCGTGGAAGACTACGACCTCTACCAACAGCGCACGCACAGCGGCATGCTCGAGGTGGAATTCAGCGATCCGGTTTCGGTGATCGTCCCCGACCACTTTGCCAAGCTCAGTGAGGGTCAACAGCTGTTCGCGCTCGGTCGCGTGTTCGCCAACGTCGCGCGCGGCCTGCACGCCGTCGACAAGTTGCAACCCGAGGCGCTCGAGCTCTTGTTAGCTGCGGCCGCTCGCACGGCCGACGCCAATTTCGGCACCGGCCTGAGCGACGAAGAATTTTTGAGCAACCACGCCCGGCGCGTATCACGCGCGTTGCCCTGGCTGGGTCGTGGCGCGGTCGAGGACGCCGCGCGGGCCTACGCCGCGTCACCGCGCATCGACATCGGCGAATGGATATTCCGCGTGCGCGCGACGGCCGCGCGCGCCGCCCTCGTCCTGTGCGACGACCTGCCCGGCTCCATCACGCTGGTGCGGCAAATCGAGGGCGATTTGGCGGGGCTCAGCGGCGCCGCGCTCGCCCCGGGCATGCGCCTCGTCCACGATCTCTTGCGCTTCTGGGTGAGCGATCCGGCGATCGCCCTGCGACGTCGTCTAGGTCTGCTCTGAAGCGCGCGGCGCAAGAAAAAATCCGCGTTGGTTTTTGGGGGGGCACCACTTGAACGGGCGCGTCATCAGTCGCAGTGCGCCGCGAGCGCAGCCAGTGCTCGCGCCTTGCGGCGAGCTCACCGCGCGAGCCTCACCCTGCAACGCGTACCAGCGTGTGCGGGTGCGCGCGCCGAGCTCAAGGCCGTGGTTGGCGGAAGCACCAGATCACGGCGCCATTGGCATTCGTCGAGGACGTCACCAAGTCCCAGCCGCGGAGACCCGCGGCGTTGGCCTTGAAGTGAACGTCGTCCACGCTATTGGCCTCGAAGCAAAAATACGCCCATCGCTGCTCGATCACGGCTGCGGCCTCGGCCCGGGGCTCTCCCCATCTGCGGCTCGAGCCCGCGACGCAACCGACGATGAATGCGAGCGAGACCGTTAATCCCAACAAAAATCCGCGCATACCTAGGGAGTACCCGACTCGCCGACCTCCGGTCCAGCGGTCCGTGGTGCCGCCGCTCGTTAGACCTTGCGCGGGCCTGCCGCGCTGAGGTAGACCCCGCGTCGGCTTTTCGGGAGCTTGGCTCCCTGGCCGGCTGCCCTTCTACTTGGATTTTTCGTGAGCTACTCGCTCGGGTGGCGGAACTGGCAGACGCACCAGATTCAGGTTCTGGCGTTCGAAAGGACGTGGAGGTTCAAGTCCTCTCCCGAGCACCGAGTCTCATCTCATGCCTGCATGAGATGAGACTCCCTTTGTCGCTCGGCTAGCGAGAGGCGCGGGCCTACGAACGAGGTCGGTTGCTTCCCGGCAGGGGCGGCGGGCCACCACTCGCGCGCGGCAGGGGCGGAGGCACCGAGTTGCGTCGAACGTTGCCGTTCGGAGGGGGCAGCGGCGCGGAAGAGCTCGGAGGGCGCATCGACGGGTGCGCTTGCTCGAAGCGATGCCGCTCCTCGAAGAGCACCACCTTGATCAGGGAATCGATGTCCGCGTCGCGGATCACCGGGTCTTCGACGTCGATGTTGGGATCGAGCAGCTCGATCAGCGCGAGCAGCGCGGTCGACATCTGGGCCTCGTTTGGGAACGAATCGCGGATGCAGAGCTCGCGTGCCTCGTCGGTGGAGGCCGTCAACAACTCCGCGTACATCGACTCGATCGAGAGCAGGATCGGGGTCGACAAGCTGTCGTGCTTCGGAGGCAGGCGATTGATCGAGCTGAGCTTGTCCGTGACTTTGCGGCGCGCGTCTTCTTCGGCGCTCGGGCGCGAGCCGTCGACCAAACGATCGAGATCGTCGATCGACGTGCGATCCGGTGCGCTCTCTTCCGGCTCGGTTTGCACGACCGGCTTCGCGGCGGGCGCGGGCGTCGGCGCCGCTTTTCGTTGCTCGCTGGCCTGCGCCGGAGCGTTCACGACTTTTTTGGGTTTGGCGCCGGGCTCGGTGAAACCATTGGGCGTCGCGATTCGCTGGACGATCACGCTCTCGTACACCTGTTCGAGGGGTACGTAGCTGACGAGCGCGCGCAACGGAACGCACTCGAGCAGCTGATCTTCGTTCAGCGGCTTGTTCTCTCGGCCGATTTTTAGCGCGTGAATGAGCAGCTTTTGCGCTTCTTTTGGCGGCAGTTTTTGGGCGATCGTCTCGAAGCCGAGCCCGTCCGCGAGATCCATCAAGCTCAGCAGATCCTCTTCGATCGCAGTTTCCAACGTGAAGGTCACGCGTCCCACGGCGCGCTCCCGGTTTGCTTCCGCGTTGAGCGGCGTCCAAAACTCGTCCTCGACCAAGAACTTCCAGAGTGCGTGAGCGCTCAGGTGACGCACGCGATCATCGGGCGGGATCAACGCCAGCACGGCGGCGGCATCCGTGATGCCTTCGTCGAGCGCGATGCGCAGATCCTCGGCTGCCGATTCAATCGATTTTTTTCGCGCAATCTTCTCGTGCACGCCGGCCGCCTCGACCAGCAGCTGCGCGCGTAGATCCGGCGTGGCCTCGAGGCCTCGCATGAGGTCGAGCGGCGTGAAGTGACGGAGAAAGTCCGTCGGTGTACGCCAGCCTTCCGTCAGCGCGTGCACAATCGTGCGCGCGAGAAAGCGCTCATGACCGGTCTTGAGATTCGAACTGAATGCAGTGTCGTTGAAGTTTCGCCCCATGGCCCGCGCATCGTAGGAGTATTTGTCCGAACTGCACCCGGAAAATGCCTACCCACTGAGAGTGACGAATCACCCATAAAATTTTCCGTCAGTGCGGTAGCGAGCGCTGGGCTCTCACGGAGTTTATTTAGCGCGACCGCTTGGCCGGGCGCTTGGGACGCGGCGGCGAGACCGGGCTGAAACGCGCCAAAACCTCGGCGCTCGCATTGTCTAGTCGTGCGAGGGCCGGGGCGGCCGCGGAGCTCGGGAGCTCGAGCCCTAAAAATAGGCGGCCGCCCTTGGGCAGGTCCTGGGCAATACGAGCCAGGAGACGGTTATCGATGGCGCTGGCGATGTTCAAGAGCAGCGAGCCATCGAGCGCCAATGCGAGCGGAGCTGGGTGGGGGCCTTTTCGTCCCATGTTGTCCGTCGGCCCTAGCGGGCGACATGCCCACACACTAGCGCCAAACAGCCAAGAACGAGTGTCTCAAGATGAGACGGTAATCCGATCGGGTGGCTCGCGTCGGTGCCGAGGTCGAGTATGGTCGGCGTGTGAGTTTGGAGTCTCCTAAGTCGGGCGGGGCGGCAGGCATTGCGCTGACGGCGATGCAAGTGGACGTGACCACGCGGCTCGGCGCGCTCTCGGCGGCGACCCCGACCGGCTTTCGTTCGCTCGATGCGATGCTGAGCGGAGGGCTCCGCAGCGGCACGGTGCTTACGATTACGTCCGCGCCCGGGCTCGGTCGAACGGCGCTGTGTTTGCTGATTGCTTATATGGCCGCGCGCACGCGCGCCGGCGTGGTGTTCGCAAGCGTCTCGCTAGACGCGACGGAAGTGATGGCGCGTTTGGCAGCGCGCGCGTTGCACCGAGAGTATCCAGATGCTCAGACGCCCTACGGAGTTATCTGGTCGGGGCAAGCGTGGCAAGACGCGGCGACCCATCGCGCGGTGTCGGACTCCGTCGAAACGGTGGTGAAGAAAGTCGGCTCACAGCTTCACCTCTATCGAGCGGCTCCGTTCGAGTCGACCTCTTCACTCGCCGAGTGCGCTGCTCACCAGTGGTCCCGCCACGAGCGCGCCGTGCTCGTGGTGGACGACATCGAAGCGTTCTCGGCGGTCGGTAGCGGCGCCTCAGCTCAATTCGCGGCCGTCAACGGCAGTCTCGACAGCCGCATTACGCAGGTTGCTTATGATCTTCGCCGCATCGCGGATCAAGGCTGCGCTGTGATCGTCACGGGTCTCGCTAGGCACGCTGATCTGATGGCACCAGCCGCGACAATCGCCGCCCAGCTCTTGCCCGGAGAGGTGCGTACCTCGAACGCACCAGAGATGAAGCGCTCGCTCGGCGCACGCCCGGTCGATTTGATCGTGAATAAGAATCGGATCGGCCCGACCGGCGTGGTTCGCTTGCGCTTCGTGCCCGGCGCCGGGACGTTCGAAGAGCGAGCCGGGTGACCCAGTGCGAGCGCGGGCCTAAGCTCGGCCCGTGAGCCCCGCGCGTCCCCAGCGCTTCATCTTGCACGCGGACATGGACGCGTTCTACGCGTCGATCGAGCAGCGTGATCATCCGGAGCTCCGCGGCTTGCCCGTGGTGGTCGGCGGGCGCTCGGCGCGTGGCGTGGTGGCCGCAGCCTCCTACGAGGCGAGACAGTTCGGCATCCGCTCGGCGATGCCGGGCTTTCAAGCGCGAGCGCTGTGTCCTCAAGCGGTGTTCGTACCCCCGAACATGGCGCTCTATGCCCGCGTCTCCGCGCGGGTGCACCAGGTCTTTCAGGAGTTCACTTCGGAAATCGAGCCCATCGCGCTCGACGAGGCCTTCCTCGACATCACCGGTTCCGTACGCTTGTTCGGCGGAGCGGAGCGACTGGCGCGCGAGCTGAAGACGCGCATCGCCGAGCTGACGCAACTGAGCGCTACCGTCGCCGTGGGACCGAACAAGCTAGTGGCCAAGATCGCTTGCACGCTCGCCAAACCGAATGGCTTGCGCGTGGTGTCGCCCGCGGAAGTGACGGCATTGCTCGCGCCGCTCCCGGTGCGGCGCCTGTGGGGGATTGGTCCGGTGCTCGCAGACACACTGGCGAACATCGGCATCAGGACGCTCGCAGAGCTGCGGTCGTTCGATTCCGAGCAATTGGAGAGAATGGTCGGATCGCGCGCAAGGATGCTGCAACAGCTGGCCGCCGGCGAAGACGATCGCGCGGTCGAGTCGAATCGCGATCCGAAATCGATCGGGGAAGAGAGCACGTTCGAGCAAGACATTCTCGATCTGGACGCAGTCAGCGCGGCGCTCACGGCACACGCCGACGAGGTGGCCCGTCGTCTGCGACGCAGTGGTCATCGCGGACGCACCGTGACGCTCAAGATCAAGCTCGGTAAAGCTCGCGGTGAGCGCAAGGCTCGCGTGCCGGGCAGTTCGGGCGAACCGAGCTACCCGCTGCTCACCCGCCGCCAGACACTCAGCGAGCCAACGGATGATGGTGCACGGATTCGCTCAGTCGCGCTCG
Organism: Polyangiaceae bacterium; assembly: GCA_036500095.1. GTDB lineage: Bacteria > Myxococcota_A > Polyangia > Polyangiales > Polyangiaceae > PMG-095. Next base: position 2,177 of record DASYCR010000133.1, on the reverse strand, counting down.
AGCTCTGGCTACGCGCCAAGATCAGTGAGCCGGTTCGCTTGCTCGGCATCAGCGTATCGTCCCTGATCGCTTGCGAGCGCGAGCAGCTGGAGCTGTTCACCACGAGCCAACCCGCGAGCCGGCTGGGCGCGGCCGTAGATGCCATCCGCGAGCGTTTCGGGCGGGAGGCAATCGGTCCTGCGGTGGGCCGGCCGGACAAGTTGGCACCCTCGTTGACCAAGAAACGCGGGGACTAGAGCCTCTGGGTAGGCGATTTTCGCTCTACTCGAGCTTGTTTCCGGGCAGTTTCTTACGAGGAAGCGCGCGCCACGCGGTCTATTTCGCTAGAGGATTGCCTTGTGCCGCGGGAAGTTGTAGAAGTCCCGCGCACTATGACAGCAAAGTCGGGGTTTCGAGCGGGCCAAATTGTGGTGAGCTCGCGGCTGCGACCGATATCTTAATTATCCTTATAGCTTAGCTACCCAACGCACGCGGCGCGTCAAAATGGCACGTGGCGTGCTTAGGGGGCGGCGGGCGGCTCTGCCCGATGACACGCGTGTGACAACCTAGGTTTGATTCGGAGGAACGACACAAATGAAGAAGCTAACTAGCTTGCTCCTTCTCTCTTCGTTGGCGCTTGGCGCGGCAGCGTTGACGGTGGGTTGCGGCAGCGATAGCGACGACTCGACGCCTGCCCCAGCTGCGGGCAGCGCAGGCACCAGTGCAGGTGGCACCAGTGCAGGTGGCACCAGCGCGGGTGGCACCAGCGCAGGTGGCACCAGTGCAGGCGGTACCAGTGCAGGCGGCACGGGCGGCAGCACGGCTGGCACCGGTGGCACGGCGGGCAGCACCGCTGGCACGGCTGGCACGGCTGGTACCGGTGGTACGGCTGGTACGGCGGGTACAGCTGGCACCGGCGGTGCCAACGAAGCTGGCGCCGCAGGCGTCTGAGTTCGGTAACGATTGGAGCGGCGCGGCGGAGGTAACTCTGTCGCGCCGCTTCTTTTTTGTTTTGTTCGTCGAGCGCAGGCTGGGATGCTCGTGAGCCAATGACTCGGGCATCCGCTCCGTCGCTGATGGTTTTGGTGGCGCTCGGTTGCTCGCGCGTTACGCCGCCATATTACTCGGGTCGCGTCGAGGCTCGCCGCGCAGAGCCCGAGGCGCTACTCGAGTTTGCCGCGCAAACGGCCGGGTTTTCGTCGCTCGGATCCGTCCGCGCGAGCTGCTCCCGGCACTCGGGTTTTCGCGTGCTCGACGGAGAACTCCTCAGCGACGTCGATTGCTCGTTTCGGCGACTGTCATGGATTTTACGCGAGTCGGCGGCGGCCGCGGGCGGCGAGGCACTCGTCGCCGCGCGCTGCACCGAGAGCGTCCGAGGGCTCGAGTGCCGGGCGAGCGTTGCTCGACGGGAGCTGGCGAGCGGCGAGCGCTCGCCGCTCGCCGCGCCGCTTTCTCGTGCTCCGGCGCAACCTGCTCCCAGTCCGAGTGATGTCGACCGAATCGACGAGCCCGACGCCACGCTGGCGACGCGCATTCGCCTGGACTTCTCACCGCGCGTTCGGGACTACGCTGGGCCCGCGCGAGCCAGCGACAGTGTGCGTGAGTTCGCGACGCTGCCAGTTTGGGACGTCGCGCTCGGGGACCTGCGCGCGCGCTGCCAGGGGGCCTGTGAAGAGAGCGCATTGCGCCACGCCGTGCTGGTGGCGGCCGGAAGATTGGGTGCGCCAGACGTCGTCGATGTGCATTGCTCGGTGCTGCGGGGGAAATCGCAATGCATCGGGGGACTCGCGGTGCCGGAGCGCGATCGCTAGCGTCGCGCGGCTAGTCGCCCTGCCAATCGAAGCTCACGGGTACCTCGATTGCATCCAGCAAGCTCAGGCGCACGGGGCAGTTGAGCGCCTCCTGCTCCAGCGCCGCACGGCCCGCGAGTCCCACGCTGGCCGTGGCCGTGTGCGGAATCGTGAGCGCCACGGTCAAGCGCGCGATTCGCCGCGGTGGGCTCGCGCTCATTTGTTTTTTGACGTGCACTTTCATGCCCGTCAGCGTTTGCTCCTGCTTGCGGGCCAAGATGCCCATCACGGTGGCCATACAGGTCCCGAGCGCGGTGGCTACGAGGTCGGTTGGCGAAAACGAGGCGCCGCGACCGTGATTGTCGATCGGCGCGTCCGTGGCAAGCACGGCTCCCGAGGGGCCGTGCT
>DASYCR010000132.1:0-2660 GCA_036500095.1 Polyangiaceae bacterium | reverse complement strand
TCCGCAAGGCCAGTCAAAGCTTGGAGCGCCGTGTATGCATCCGACAGGTTCGAGCCCAACGTTGCGGCGTCGACCTTTTGATCATTTTGCGCGCCGCTCTCGATCATGACCACGCGACCGGAATCAAGCCGATTGAAGCTCACCTTGTGTGTGTCGCTCAAGGCAATCTCGGTCACAACGGTGCCCACGTTGTCGGGCGGAGCCGTCGCGGGCGCGGCGCCGCCGCTCGCGCCACCGAACCGATCTCCGCTACCGCAGCCAAACGTCAGAGCGCCAAAAACCAGCGCCGCTCGCGCAATACCCCTATTCACCCGCGCCCATTGCGTCATCTGTATACCTCTCTTGTTGCGGGGCAAGTATCAGGCACGCCGGTTGTTGTCTACAGGATTGCAGGTTTGAGTCTCTTCGAACCGTGATAAATACGCACACGATGTACCGAATTGCAGCTCTCGCCGCTTTGGCGGTAGCGCTAGCGGTGACTGGTTTTTGCCAGCAGGTCTTGGCCGGAAGTAACGAGCTCACGCCGCCAAGCACTCGCGAATTGGATCCGTGGACTCAGCGTCGACTAGCTCTCGAGCTGCAAGGCGGCGTGGCTAACCCAGCGGGAACGGCAGCCCTTGCTCTAGACTTCAGCGCGCTGAGCTGGCTCTCACTCAACGTCGGGGCGGGGTTCGATTTCGCAGGTCCGCAGTTCAGCGTTATGCCGAGGGCTCGGCTCGCTTCCTCGAGCGGCGCGAATCGCACCGCGCTATTTGTGACCGCTGGCACATCCATCGGGAAGTTTTGTCGTTCCAGCACGCTTTCCTGTGTACCGGCAGACGACGGTGACTATGCGCTCAGGATTGATCGCGCGCTGTGGGCTAACACGGGCGTAGGCTACGAGCTGCGCACCGCGGCCGGGTTGGAGCTGCGCGGCACGGTCGGCCTCGACACGTTGCTGAACCCCGGCTCCGCTAGATGCTTCAGCACCTCTTCACCGCCGGGGGGCTCCAACGTCGGTTCGAGCGATTGCGGTGGTTACCGTCCGCCGACCGTGGCCCCTTCGCTGGCGCTCGCTCTAGGTTACGCTTTCTGAATAGGGCAGGCAAAGCCCGCGAAATTCACCCGATAACGACGCTCCGACCTGGTTTGTCGAGGCGATTTCCAGTGCCTCAGTAATGAGACATTGCCCTAGCTCTTGATCCGCTCCGCCGCCTCAAGAATCCCGCAAACCGGCCGTTCTTCCCATTCTGGAGATGTCCGCCGCCCGCGAAGAACCGAACCGAGTCATCCTCGACGGCAAGTACGCCCTGTGTCGCGAACTCGGTGCCGGCGCGAGCGGCACAGTGTACGAGGCCGAGCACTTGCTCGTCGGCAAGTACGTCGCGATCAAGGTGATGAACGCGGGTGCGTTCGCGGAGCCCGGCGCGCGTGACGCGTTCAGCGCCGAGGCGCGCGCCGCCGCGCGCATCGGGCACGCCAACGTGGTCGATATTCACGACCTCGGCGTGACACCCGAGGGCATGCCCTACCTCGTGATGGAGCTGCTCCACGGCGAGACTCTAGCCGACATCATCGAAGCGCGCGGCGCGTTGCCCTATGGCTACGCCTGCGAGTTGATGCTGCAGGTCTTGGCGGGACTGTCAGCCGCTCACGCGCACGACATCCTGCACTGCGATTTGAAGCCGGCCAACGTGATGGTCACGCATCCCCGGCCGGATCGCCCGCTAGTCAAGGTGCTCGACTTCGGTATCGCGCGGCGCATGACCGGTGCCGACGGCAGCAAGGCCAAGGGCTCGGGCGGCACGCCGATGTACATTGCGCCCGAGCAAGCACAGGGTAACGACGTCGACGCGCGCAGCGACGTGTATTCCGCCGCGGCCATGCTGTACACGATGCTGGCCGGTCGCGATCCGTTCGAGGGAGAGACCGCGCTCGAAGTCGTCAGCCGCGCGGTGAGCGGACAGTTCGTGCCCCTCGCGCGGGCGAACCCGAGCGTGCCCAAGTTACTCGCCGCGGTCGTCGAGAGCGGGCTCAAAGCGGACCCGCGCCTGCGCCTGCAGAGCGCGGAGGAATTCGCCGAACACTTGCGGCCTTTCGCGGGTCAAAACGCCCTGAGTTTCTCGCTCGGGCCGGCGCGCAGGCTTCTGAGTGATCCTATCCCGCTCGTCGCGGGCAACCGCGATCGCGATCTCGCTCTGCTCGGCACCCTCGCCCCGGTTCGCGCGCTGCACGCCGTGCGCATCGACGAGTCGTCAACGCCCGCGCCGGGCTCCGCTGGCCAGCGTTCGCCGACGAGCGCCCCACGTGAGTCCTCCGTCATCCCGATCCAGCCGAACTTCGCGCGCGTGAGCGAATCGCTGCTGGTGGCGCCGCGCATACCGCGCTCCGCGAGCACGCCACGCCTCGAGGCCGGCACCGACTTCATGCCGCTCCAGGGCGACCCCGACTACGACGACTCGCTCACCGCTCGCCGCTCAGCGACGGTCGCGCCGATTCGCCGCATCGGGAGCAACGCCTGGCCCGCGCTGATCGCAACGGGCATCGGCTTCGGCCTCGGTGTCGTGATCGCCTGGGCGAGCGGCATGTTCGGTTAAGATTTGCCGCTCGAGCCTGTTTTATAGGTCATACTGTGGTATGAAAGGACCATGGGCGCCCACAAAATCGCTGTCTCCCTCCCT
>DASYCR010000131.1:0-4056 GCA_036500095.1 Polyangiaceae bacterium | reverse complement strand
TTCCCGGCGATTTTCGGAGCGCACGTCGACCGTAGGCCAAATGGAAACCATCAGCTCGACCCCGAAGCCCTTGAGCTCACGCAGCATGCCGTCGACGTCCGGCCAATCCGCGACGTCGAACTTGAAGTCCCCCTGCACGGTCCAATGGAAAAAATCCGCCACCACCATGTCGAGCGGCAAGCCTCGCCGTTTGTGCTCGCGCACCATGGTCATCAGCTCGGCTTGAGTGCGGTAGCGCATCTTGCACTGCGTGAAGCCGAGACCATGCTCCGGCATCATGGGCACGCGGCCTGTGACGGACGTGTATTGCTCCAAGAGCTTTGCAGGCGTGTCCGCAGCCGTCACCCAATAGTCGAGCTCCAGGGTCGACGGAGCGCTCCACTCGGTCACGTTGCGCGCCAACTGCACGCGCCCAATCGCCGGGTTATTCCAAAGAAAGCCGTAACCGCGACTCGACAGAGCAAACGGCACCGAAGACTGGCTGTTGCGGTGCGCGAGCTCGAGGCTCGATCCTTTCTTGTCGAGATAGGGATCCTGATATTGCCCGAGCCCGAAGAACTTCTCGCCTTCCTTGGCTTCGAAGCGCGCGGTCAGGCTGAACGCGTCACTGCCGGGGATGGGACGGAGCTCGCGCGCGGCGAGGTTCAACGGCAAAGCAAAGCGGTCGTGGCGCGCCCGATTGCGCCAATACTCTTCGAACAAGAGCTCGCCCCGCGCGTTCCAGAAAGACAACCAACCCTCGGCGTTGATCCGGCATTCCAAGTCCCCGCACACGACCCGCGCGCTCGCTCCGTCGACGTGGATGCTCACACTCTCCGGCGCGCTCTCGCCGTCGAGGATCTCCTGCTTGGGGAGCAACGCCCAATCCTGACCGCTCAGCGCGGCGCGCCTCGTTGCACGCACGCGCAGCCCATTTTTCCCCCAGGCCTCGACGATCAGCGTCTCCCAGTCTCGCTTGCGAATGAGTCGCGTCTTTTCGACGGTGTACATGGACGTGCGTTCTAGACGCAGGGCACCGGATCAATCAACTACTCGGATGCCTGAGCCGCGGCGACCTCGCCGGTGTGACGCGCCACGAGCACCGTCACGTCGTCGGTGGTCATCGCGCGCCAGCCGTCGACGGCTCGCGTGATGGCGGAGCACAGCTCCTCCACGGGGCGCTCGCAGTTCGCTTCGATCACGGCACACAGGCGACCGAGCTCGAAGTGCTCGTGGTGCACGTCCATCGCCTCGGTGACTCCGTCCGTGTACAGCACGAGCACGTCTTCCGGCTGGAGCTCGAGGCGACGATCGACGACGCGACCGGCGGCGTCGGGCAACGCGGCCAGCCAAATGCCGTCCGTCGCGATCCGCTCGCAGCGGCGACTCGCGGCGCGCCAGATCACGATCTCTTCGTGCATGCCGGCGAACGTGACGACACCGCTTTGCTCATAGCGAAACAGCGTGAGCGTCGCGCACTCGTCGCGCCTCAGGCGGTCGTGCAGGTTCTTGTACAAGGCCGCATTCAGCTTGACGAAAACGTCGCGCGGAGAAGATTTCGGGTGCACCTCGACCATCGCGCCGATCATGCTCTGCATCATCAACATCACGATGCAGGAGACGAGCCCATGGCCGGTCACGTCGCCGATCGCGAGCCAGCATCCGTCCTCGGTCGGCAGCACGTCGTAGTAGTCGCCCCCCGCGTCCGTGGCCGATTGCATTGACGCGGCGATCGCCAGCCCCGCGACGGCCATCGTGCGCGGCAGCACCGCCGTCTGAATGCCCTGCGCGATCAACACCTCCTTGTGCAGCTGCTCGCGCTCCGCCCGCTCGCGCCGGCCGGTCTCGTCCACCAGGCCGCGCATGAGATCCGCGCCCTTGAGGCTCGCGCCGATCTGCTCGCGCAGCATGCGGTACGCGATGTACTGCGCGCCCTGCCCGAACAGCACGAGGCCGAGCTGCTCCACGCCAAACGTGAGCGGCATCAGCACGTACTCGAAGCGGTCAGCGCCCGTGAAGAGCACGTCCGGGCCGAGTCGGCTGCTCGGGATCGCCGCGCCGAGCCCGTCCTGCGTCGCGTCACTCGACAGCAATAGCAATGGACGCAGCGAGCTCTGCGTCGCGTCCGAGTAAAGCCCGATCGAAAGCTCGCCGATACCCAGGCGCGGCGCCACGTCACGCAGGGTCTCGCACAAACCGTGGTGATTGAGCGACGCCGTCAGCCGTTCGATGCTCTCGCGCAGTGCCTCTTGAACGAGATCGGCAGCGAAGCCCTTGCGCATCTGGCTGCGGTTCAGCGCCTGTCCAATCGAGTGGATCGCGCCGTGCCAAAGCTCGTCGAGCTCGGTCGCGCGATTGGGCGGCGAGTCGCGAAAATGCGCGCGCAGCGCGCCGATCACGTGGTTGAAGTCGTCGATGGCTTCGCTGCGCGGCTGGAGCTCGTCCATGATGTCGCCGAGCTCGAGCAGAAAGCGGCCCGCCTGACCGCTCAGCTCCTCGCGCAAGGCGTCGAGCAAGCGCTCTGGCCAGGTCGGCGCGAGGGCGCGCTCGAAACCGACCATGCGAACCATCAGCGCAAGTAGCTGCGCGCGCCGATCCACGAGCTCCGCCAAGATGTCGCGCTGTGAGGCCGGTGAGACGCCGGAGCTCGGACCACGAACGACGCGATAGCCACAACCGCAGGACTGACGCAGCACGACGTCGACCCCGAGCTCACTGTAAGCCGGCACGGACTCGCCGGCGAATTGGCGCGCGAGCGTCGCGACCGCGGCCTGCGCGAGCCGGCGCCACGGTTGACGCACGGTGCTGAGCGAGGGAGACGCCAGCCGCGACGACGGAGAATCGTCGAAGCCGGCGATGATCGCGTCGCGCGGCACGCGCAGCCCGGCCGCGCGCAGCGCGCTGACCGCGCCGAGCGCCATGTAGTCGTTCGCGGCGACCACCGCGTCGAACGCCACGCCGCGCTCGAGGATGCGCTGCATGGCTTGCTCGCCGCTGGCCACCCAGAAATTGCCCATTTCGATCAGCTGCTCGTCGTAGTCGAGGCCGTGCGCGTCGATGGCCGCGCGATAGCCGAGCAGGCGCTCCTCGGCCTCTTGGCTCTCCGCCGGTCCGCGCAGGTAAACGATGCGCTTGCAGCCATGCTCCTCGAGCATGTGCTCGACGATCGCGCACGAACCGCCACGATTGCTGATGGTCAAGCTCGGCACGCCGGGCAGCTGAGTCGATACGCTGCACAGCGGCAACGGCGCCAAACGCTCGCAGAACGCCGACAGTCCACCCGGGCCGGCGTAGATACCGATGCAACCAGACGCGAGAATCACGCCGTCGACGCGGGAAGCCGCGAGCCGCTCGTAGACGGAGTTGTGTCCCGCGTCGATCGGGCTCGGCGCGTCGAGGGCGCGCCCCTCGAGCACGAGCAAGTTGAAGTCGTGCTCCTTGGCGCCTTCGCGCACACCCTCGACCAGCGCCGTCTGATAGTCGCCCATCAGGTAATCGACGAGGATGGCAATCGTTTTTCGCCCGCTCATGTCGGCTCCGCGAACGCTCAGCTTGCCCGTGATCCGCGCATTCACCAAGCTAGATCGGTTTGGCAGCGACGCTCATCCTGACGGCACATCCGACGTGGTGAACCGTCCACTAGCCGGAGCGTGCAGCGCGTGCTTGGCAACGGTCAAAAACTATTTGAGGAGAATCACCGCGCAACCGCACATGATACCGTCTTGACGGAGGACGTCGGCGGAGGTCGCGGTGCACACGCCTCCGTCGTCGCAGGTCGTGTCAGAGGGCAACTTGCAATCCCAGCCCTCGGTAGTGCCTGGAAATGCCGCCATACACGCGCTGACGCAATTGTAATACGTGGGCGTAGCCAAGGACACGCACGCGCACTGCACGTGCGTCGTGGCGTCCCACGTCGAGGGATAGCGGGTCTGCGTGATGTCAGAGCCTTGCATACAGACCAGGCTCTCGTCCGCGCTACAGTCAGCGGCCGTGCGCGGGCGCGCCAGATTGCAAAAGCACCCCGGCGGCAGCGTGTTGCCCGAGAACGACAAATTGCACAGCGGGTCGGTGGAGCAG
>DASYCR010000130.1:0-9446 GCA_036500095.1 Polyangiaceae bacterium | reverse complement strand
GACGCAAGCTTCGATCTTTCGCTATCGCCGAAGGGCGCCTACAGCTCGGGGCAGGCGGGTGAAGCGGATATCGTGCTGGTCGCCAAGGCGCCCTACCACGTGAACGATAAGTATCCGTACAAGTTCAAGCTGAAGGAATCGCCGGGGCTCACCTTTCCAAACCTCGTGATCGCGAAAGACGCCGTCAAGCTCGAGGCCATGAAGGCGGAGATTCCGGTGGCGTTCACACCGCAGGGCGCGGGCAAAAAGGTGGTCGCCGGGCAACTGTCATTTTCGGTGTGCACCGCCGACAAGTGTCAGATCGAAAAGCGGGAGCTCGCGCTCGACATCGACGTGAAGTGAGGCGGATTCGCGGGCGCGAACCGGGTCGGAAGATCGTGGTACGCTAGGGCTATGTCTGGCGCGCGCATCCTCGAGGATCTTCGGCGCATCGCGCTGAACGTCGAGAAAGAGTTCAAGCAAGAGCGTCGGCTTCTGTCGTTCGGCGAGTATCTGGCGTTGTTCGCTTCGGATCCCGTGCGGCACGCGCGAGACGCCTCGCGCTACCTGCGAGACACGTTCGATCACTTTGGGCGTGAAACCGTGAGCCGACCCTGGGGCGAGCAGGCGCGCTTCAAGCTGTTCGATCAGCCCTTCCTCGAGCCGGACGAAAGCCGTCGCGACAGCTTGGTCGGTCAAGAAGCCGTGCAGGGCGAAATCTATCGTGTGCTAAGCAACTTCGCGCGTGAAGGGCGAGCGAACCGCGTGCTCTTGCTGCACGGCCCAAACGGATCGGCCAAAAGCACGGTGGCGGCCTGCATTCAGCGCGCGCTCGAGCACTACTCACTGCTCGACGCCGGCGCGCTCTACCGCTTTCACTGGGTTTTCCCGAACCAAAATACGCTGCGCGGCTCGATCGGCTTCGGCGGCAAGCGTGGGCAAAGCGCCGAAGACGGCAGCTACGCGCACCTGCCGGACGACCAGATCGATTCGCGGCTGTTCGTCGAGGTGCGGGACCATCCGCTCTTTCTGCTCCCGCTCGCGGAGCGCAAGGAGCTGCTCGAGCGCATGTTTCGCGAGAGCGGCGCGAGCGAGCCGCCTTCGGCTTGGATCTTGCGAGGCACGCTGTCGCACAAAAGCCGTCAGGTCTACGACGCATTGCTCACGAGCTACGCCGGCTCGCTCGACGAAGTGCTGCGCCACGTGCAGGTGGAGCGCTACTTCATCTCACGTCGCTACCGCGTGGGCGCGGTCACGCTCGGCCCGCAGCTCTCGGTCGACGCGGGCGAGCGCCAGGTGACGGCGGATCGAAACCTCGGCGCGTTGCCCTCCGCGCTGCAGTCGATGACGCTGTTCGAGGCGTTCGGGGAGCTGGTCGACGCGATGGGCGGTCTCCTCGAATTTTCGGATCTCTTGAAGCGGCCGCTCGACGCGTTCAAGTACCTGCAGATCACCGCCGAGACGGGTGAGGTGAGCCTGCGTTCGCAGAATGTGCAGGTCAATTGCGTGCTGCTGGCGAGCGGGAACGAGGTTCATCTGGGCGCGTTTCGCGAGCACCCGGAGTTCGAGAGCTTTCGCGGTCGGCTCGAGCTGATCCGCGCGCCGTACCTGCTCAGCTGGGTCGACGAGCAGCGCATCTACGACACTCAGATCGCGCCGCAGGCGCAGAAACACGTCGCGCCGCACGCCACGCAAATCGCGGCCATGTTTGCGGTACTCACGCGCATGCGCCGACCGAACTCCGAGCGTTACGAGAGCAATTTGCGGGACGTGGTGACCGAGCTCAGCGCGCTCGAAAAGATGGACTTGTACGCGACCGGCGCGACGCCGGATCGCTTCGACGATGAATCGGCCAAGCTCTTGCGCAGCGCGATTGGCGAGCTATATCGTGAGAGCGACGCCTATCCGATTTACGAAGGCAGCATCGGTGCGAGCCCGCGCGAAATGCGAGTGGTCTTGCTCGACGCCGCCCAGGATCTGCGCTTTTCCTGCCTCTCGCCGCTGGCCGTGCTGAGCGAGCTCGACCAGCTCTGCGAGCGGACGAGCGAATACAATTGGCTCGAGGAAGAGCGGCTGGCCGGCGGTTATCACGATCACGTGCTCTTCCGCAAAGCCCTGCGCGCGCGCTTGCTCGACATGTTCGAGGACGAGTTCCGCGCCGCGAGCGGCTTGGTCGACGAGCGACGCTACACGGAGCTGTTCGATCGCTATGTCACGCACGTGAGCTTCTGGATCAAGCGAGAAAAGCTGCGAAACGCCGTCACGGGCCAATACGAGGAACCGGACGAGCGCATGATGCAGGAGGTCGAGGCGCTCCTCGGCTCGCCTGACAAACCGGAAGATCAGCGACACGGGTTGATCAACAGCATCGCGGCCTGGGCCATCGATCATCCGGATGAGCCCATCAACAATGCGTTCGTATTTGCGGCGCCGCTGCGCCGCATGCGCGAGGCGGTATTTTCCGAGCGCCGCAGCGCCGTGGCCAAGCTCTGCCGGGATGTGATGTTGCTCCTGCGTGAGGAAGGGAGCGGCCTCGACGATGCCCGGCGCAGCGCCGCCAAAAAGATGCTTTCCGAGCTGCAAACGCGCTTCGGCTACGAGGAGAGCTCGGCGGGCGACGCGGTCGTCGTGCTGGTCCGCGAGCGCTATCACGAGCTGCTCGGCTAAGGGCTGCTCCGAGTTCGAACATCGTGCGGGGCAGAGAACGAGCTGAGCAGGGAGCGGCCGCGCGCGAGCTTGGTCTGGGTTCGCTATTCGCGTTAGGCGTGAACGGCATCGTCGGGGTCGGCATTTTCTTCACGCCGAATCTGGTGGCGGCGATCGTTCCGGGGCACGTCGGCACTTGGGCGTATGCGCTCACCGCCGCCTTGCTCGTGCCAGTGGCCGTGGTCTACGGCACGCTCGGCGCGCGCTTCGATCGCGACGGTGGCCCGACAGTGTGGGCTCACGCCGCGTATGGACCGCTCGCGGGATTCTTGGTCGGGTTGATCGCCTATTGTTCAGCCGTATTCAGCACCGCGGCGGTGATCGCCGGTCTCGGTGAGTACACGGCGCCGCTGCTCGGAGTGACTGGCGAGCTGATGCGGCGCGGATTCGCGCTATCGGCGCTGCTCGGTTTTGCTCTGCTCGTGATGACCGGGCTCAAGCCGAGCGCGTGGCTGTGGAGCGCGCTCACGGTGCTCAAATTGCTGCCGCTCTTCGCGTTGCTGCTGGCTTTCAGCACGCACTCGGGCGCCGCGCAAGCAGCGGACGCGGGCGCGACGCGCTCGGGCGGATTGCTCCGAGCCGCGCTCGTGATCGTTTTCCCGCTGCAGGGCTTCGAGATCGTGCCGGTGCCGGCCTCGCGCGTTCGCTCCCGGTTGGCTGTGCCGCTCGCCACGCTCGGCTCGTTGCTGTTCGCGGCGCTGCTGTACGTGGCGTTGCACGAGGCCTGCCTGAGCGCGTTGCCCGACCTCACTCGAGCCAAGAGCCCGCTCGTGGAGGCGGCCCGCCAAATGGGAGGGCGATCGCTCGGCGAGCTCGTCTCGCTCGGTACGAATGTGTCGGTGATTGGGATTGCCTTCGGGATGCTGGTGATGACTCCGCGCTACCTGGCGGCCCTCGCGGGTCGCGAAGTGCTCGGCCCGTGGTTGCGTGAAGAGACCGCGAGCCACGTGCCGCTGCGCGCGCTGTGGGTGACCGCGCTCCTGGTGAGCGTGCTCGTCGCTAGCCACACTTTGAGCCATTTGTTCGTGCTTTCGAGCATTGCGGTGCTCACGCAATACGCGGTGAGCGCGCTGTCGCTCGCTCGTCTCGCGTTCACGCGTCAGCACGGTCTGCTGCGCCGGCACGCGCTCGCCGCGCCGCTCGCGCTGTGCGCGGTCCTGTTGCTCGTGCTCTCCGCGGAGCGCGCCGAGCTCGCCACGATGGCCGGCCTGATCGCGTTCGGCCTTCTGCTATGGTTCGTGCGCAAGGCCCGCTCATGACCTGGTTCGATTCGCATTGTCATCTCGACGCCCAATACGCCCCTGACGGCGCGGACGCGCTGCTCGCGCGCGCGCGGTTAGCGGGCGTGTCCACGTTTCTATGTGTCGGCGTCGGTGGGCGTGAGAGCTCGGAGCAGGCGCTCGCGCTCGCGGCTCGCCACGCGGACGTGTTCGCGTCGGCGGGCGTACACCCGCACGACGCCGCACGCGACGCCGCGCTCGAGCTCACCGATCTGCTGGCCGAGCCGCGCGTGCTCGCCGTCGGTGAAGTCGGGCTCGACTACCACTACGATCACTCGCCGCGCGCGCTCCAGGCGGACGTGTTTCGGAAATTCATCGCCAGCGCGCGCGCCGTCGACAAGCCGTTGATCATCCACACACGCAGCGCGCCCGAAGACACATTGTCGATCCTCGAGAGCGAAAACGCGCGCGACGTGGGCGGCATCATTCACTGCTTCAGCGAGGATCGCGCGTTCGCGGCGCGCGCCCTGGATCTCGGCTTTTACCTGTCCTTCTCCGGCATCGTCACGTTCAAGAATGCTCGCGCGATTCAAGACGTGGCCGCCTGGGCGCCCGCGGATCGCATTCTGGTGGAGACCGACAGCCCGTACCTCGCCCCGGTGCCGATGCGCGGCAAGCCCTGCGAGCCGGCGTTCGTGGTGCACACCGGGACGTTCGTCGCCGCGCTACGCAAGCTCGAACCGGATGTGCTCGCTGCACTTACAAGCGACAACGCACGCCGTTGTTTACGAGTGCCTTTGCAGGGCTGAGGAGCTCTGTCACACTCCTTGGATGCCTCGCCGTGAGGAGCCGCGCCGAAAGTCCGCCGTGCTGGGCGCGCTCTCGAGCTCGCTCGTCGTGCACGCGCTGGGCATCGGCGTCGGAGCTCTGATTTTCTCGCGTTCACTCGAGCGCCGCGCGAGTCACGTCGCGTCGGCGCCTGTGAGCTCGCCACGTGAGGTGGAGGTCGACGTGCCGACGAGCTTCGACGTCGGCCATGACGCGACGCGCGCAACCACCCCCAAAAATAAAAAACGCCCCGAGCCGCTCATGCCCGGAGGCGGGCCGCTCTTGCGTGAGCCGGATACCGAGCGCCCCGGTCGCGGCGGCTCGACGGAAGCGAGTGAACTTGCCACCAATCTCGCCAGCACCATCGATCCGATCAGCCTCGAACGCGACCCGCTGACGCACCTCGATCGCAGCGAGGCGCAGCGCGTGAAGAGCGGCCTCGAGCGCGCCTCCTGGGACGACCATCGCGCCGCACTCAAACCGATGGAGCTCACGTTCCTGGCCAGCGGTCGCGGTCAAGTCCGCGAGCGACGCGAACCGGGCATGGCCACGCAAGGTTCAGTCGCGGGCGCGACACCGACCCCGCGTGGCGCGACCATCGGTCAAGACGCCGCTGAGTCCGAGTTCGGACAGCGCGTTGTGCCCGGCGCGGACAGCGCAGGCGAGCGTCAAAGTCGCGCCGCGCTCGGCGCCATCACGGGCGCTCCGGGCGACGCCATCGCTCACGGCGCGGCCGTCTTGCTCGCTCGCCCTTGGGTTCAACGCGCGCGTCCCGCGGTGCCGGCAGAAGAGCGCGCGCGGCCGAGCGACACGGTGGACAGTTCGCAGGCCGTGTCGAGCCGCGTCGAGGCGTTGATTCACGCGAGCAGCGCGGGCGGCGCGCTCGGCCCAGGCGTTGGCGGTGTGCCCGTTGGTGGGCAACCCGGCCGTGCGGGCGCTGACGGCGTCGGGTCGCGCTCGACGCCGAGCGGCTTCGGTCCGGGTCTCGATCAAGCGTCCGATCCCGGGCTGATGAGCTACAGCGCGTCGGTGAAGCGCAAAGTGGACGACGCCCTGCGCGAAGCCTTCCCCAAGTGGGCGATCGCCGAAGGACGCGGCGGGCACGTGATCTTCGATATTCAGGTGCGCGCGGACGGCCAGATCACCGACGTGCAGATGGTGCGCCCGAGCGGCATCGTCGAATTCGACCGCAACGTGATGACGCGAGTCAGCCGGCTCGCGTCGCTCGGCCCCTTGCCAAAAGTGCTCGGTCCGCGCGTGCTCTTCAGCATGAGCTACGACGCGCTCAACCGCGTGATCGGTCGCGACGGCCCGGGCCCCGGCGGCTACGGCGCGGCCCACTGACGCCTCCGGACGCGCGCCGCCCGCTGTCGCCTTGACAGCCCCGGGGCCGCCCGACCATATTCCCGGGCCCTTCAGCCGAAGTAGCTCAGCTGGTTAGAGCACGCGCTTCATAAGCGCGCTGTCGGCGGTTCAAGTCCGCCCTTCGGCACCAGGATTTAGGCTCGATCGAGATGCGACGAGCCGGGGCGAGGGAAGTGCTGGTACCTATGCGGGTACTCACCTGTTCGAGCACGCATCCTAGCTCGCCTTCCGTGGCCGGATCTCTCGGAGCGCTTTGGCGGCGCCGATTTCGGCGCGGCGCAGATCGAAATTGGTCTGCAGGTTGAGCCAAAAGCGCGCTGTCGTGCCCGCGAAGTAGCGCTCCAGCCGCAATGCAGTTTCGGGCGTGAGCGCTCGAGTCTCATTGAGGATGCCGGTAATCCGGTTGGTGGGCACGTGCAGCTCGGCCGCGAGTGCGTTCGCCGACATACCGAGCTCTTCGAGCTGCTCGCGTAGGACTTCTCCGGGGGAGACGGGGCGCATTTTGTTTCGTTTCGTCATTGAGCAAACCCTCGCTAGTGATAGTCGACGATCTCCACGTCATGGGCGTCCAGACCTTCCCATCGGAAGCAGAGACGCCACTGATCGTTGATTCGAATCGAGTGCTGGCCCTTACGGTTAGCCTTCAGCGCTTCCAAGCGGTTGCCTGGAAGGCCGCCGAGATCTTCGAGGCACGTAGCCGCATCGAGCACGGCCAGCTTTTGCTCCGCCTTGGCGCGAAAGCCGTCGAACGCAGGGACTCGTTTCCCGTTCCAGAGACTCTCCGTCTTTTTGTCGGAAAAGGAGCGGAGCATCCGCGACGAACCTAGCTCGATTTACGCATTACGTCAAGCGTAACAGCTTCGACGATTCGCTGGAGTCGCGCCTCAATCCGCGTCGCCGCAGGCGCCGTGGGGTGAGCGCGGCGTCCGCGCTGTCTGGGCGTTGTTCTTCTCGCCGTGGGAGTCATGCTCCATTTCAAAGGCAATTCGGGATGAGCATCGCGATGCGAACCCGTCTATGCATCGCGCGAAATGCTAGAGTTCGCGCGTGAAATTCAAGGCGCTGCCCATCGCCGTCTTGCTTGCCGCCCCGTGCGGCGGACGTGTGCTCGTCGAGAGCTCGGGCGGTGCATTGGGCGCCGGAGGCGCCGCCGGAAACGCTGGGACCACGGGCGTCGCTGGCAAGAACGACATCGTCGCTTGCCCGGACAACGACGCTGGCGGCGTGATCACTGACATCGACGCGAAGCCTTGTTCCCCGGCGGGGCAGGACTGCTTTGGCGAAGGCGCTTGCCCGATCAGGTGCTCATGCGGGGATGACGACCTGCAGCCGACGTGGTCGTGCGTGGTGCAGATCTGCCCGTGACGCCTCGCCTGCGCGGGCACGTGCTAAAGTCGCGCTCGTGAAGCCGGTGAAGCTCGCGTCCTCGTTGATCGTAGCGCTACTCGCTCTCGCGTGCGGCGGGCGCGTCGTCATCGACGGCTCAGGCACTGGGGCGGCGAGCGGAGCGGCCGGATCAGCCGCGGGCGGTGGGAGCGGTGTCGTGTCTTGTCCGAGCAATGGCTCGACCATCGCGTCCAACATCGGTGTAGCTCAAATCAACGGACAACCCTGCGCGTCCGCCGGTGAATCGTGTCAGTGGGGAGTGTGCAACAGTTGCACGTGCAGCGCGTCGGGCGCGCAAGGGGCGCTCACGTGGGCGTGCGGGGCGGGGCCGTGCATTTCGGCTCTGCCCCCACCGCCCGTGCCGTGCCCGGCCGAAACGTCCGCTCTCTCTCTAGAATCCATCGACGGCTTGCCGTGCGCGTTCGGCCAGCCGCAGTGTGGCCCTGGCGGATGCGAAATGAGTTGCTCGTGCTTTCAACCGGACGGCGATTGGCCCCGTTGGGCTTGCTCTGCGGGCTTGTGCAAATAACGCAATGCAGGGCGACGAGCGCGGCGAATGAAGGTCGCTCGCACTTGGCGTTTGCTGGCCGTGTCGCCGGTTTTGGCCGCGCCGCTCTGGTGGTTCGCCTTCAATCCGAAGGTCGGTCTGGAAGATGCACAAGTCTACCAGATCGGGCACTGGGACCGAGCGGGCGCGACGAGGTTTGACGCGCGTGCTGAGTGTGTGACGCGAGCTCTGCAAAAAAAGTGAGACGCCCCAAAACGAGGCGCCGCGAGGGTTGATTGACAAGCGGCGGCGCCGCGCGCCTACTCCTGCGATGGGGCACCCGATCGTTTCGCTCAAAGAGGCACGTCGTCTTGTCAAGGAGACCGGCGAGCATTTGATTTGGATCGAAGAGCGTGAAGCCGTTCGCTTTTGCGAGCCGGGCTGGGTCGAGCTGCTACCGCATCGCGACGGCGGCGTGCTGTTCATCAACAACGAACGCAAGAGTCGCGCAGAGCGCGCTGCTCAAAGATGAACGCAATCATCTATGTACCGTTCATGCGGTTTCACGCAGCGTAATTTTCCGCGCCCGCATAAACTTGGCGGGAAAATGGCAGGATCGGTAACTAACTTGGATTGAACCAGTTTGTGAAACCGAGGACGTGCCTAAATGTTCCAAGTGAAATACCGATCGCTGCTCAATCTTTCCCGAAAACCGCTGATCGTGGTCGCGGGTGGCCTGTGCTTGCTCAATGTGCTGCAAGCGTGCGGCTCCTCGGGGAGTAGCTTGGGAACGCCGGTTGATTCCGGCGCGGCAGCGGGCGTCGCAGGGTCGAACGCGGCCGGCGCGAACGCGAGCGGCAACGGGTCCACTTCGGGCGGGGCGAGCGCTGGCGGCACGCAGTCCACGACCGGCGGCACGGGTGGCAGCACCGGCACGAGTGGCAGCACCGGCACGAGCGGCGCAGCCGGAACCGGCACCGCGGGCGCGAGTGGCATGGCCGGCGTCGCAGGTGCGGCGGGCTCGACCGGCAATTGCGACACGCCGCCCACCGGCAGCGCGCTGGTCGGCTGGGCATCGCAATCCGGTATGGGCGTGACGACCACGACCGGCGGAGGCAACGCCACGCCGCAGACGGTCACGACGGTCGGCGCGCTCACTACCGCGGCCGCGGACGACACCGCCAAGGTCATCTACGTGAAGGGAGTGCTGGCCGCCGGCAAGGTCAAGATCGGTTCCAACAAAACGATCGTCGGGCTGTGCGGCGCCGAGATTCACGGCCACCTGGGCATGAGTGGGTCGTCGAACGTGATCATTCAGAACCTCACGATCGTCGGCTACGGTTCGGGCGACTGCACGCTCGATCCAGACTACGACGCGAAGGTCGGCTGTTCTTCCGGCAACGACGCGGTCACGGTCGTGGATAGTTCCCATCACATCTGGGTGGACCATTGCGACATCTCGGACGGGACCGACG
>DASYCR010000129.1:0-6046 GCA_036500095.1 Polyangiaceae bacterium | reverse complement strand
CCAGGCGCTCGGCCCGCAGTTTTCGAACACGATTTGTGTAAATCGTGTGTGCGTCGCAAACGCCGGCTCCGGCAGCGCGGGCACCAGCGGCAGCGCGAACGGGGGTAGTGGCGCGAGCGCCGGTAGTGTCGGCGCGGGCGGCAGCTCAGGCACCGGCGGCCAGCCGGAATGCAGCAAGAACGCCGACTGCATCGGCGCTCACCTTCAGCAACCCTATCTGTGCAAAGCACAGCAGTGCGTCGCGCTCGTCACCAGCGACTGTCCGCTCGTGCTGCCGAGCGCAAACGCGCTCGACCTGTTGAACACCGGCTCACCGATCGTGCTGGGCGCATACGCCAACATGAACAACGCGCAGAACCCGCACGACAGTCAGGCCGTAATCAACTGGGATCTCGCGTTGACCGAGTTCGACGACCCGATCACCGGACTCGCGATTGACGGCACGCAGCGCCCGCTCGTCGCGCTGGTGTGCCAGAGCGCCCCGAGCGACGTGACGCCGACCATCCAGCACCTCGTGCAAGACATCGCCGTGCCGGGCGTGCTCTCCACGCTCTCCACCGACAGGCTGTTCGACGCGTTCGAATTCACGCAAACCACGGACTATGCGAGCGCCGGCGGGCAGCCCGTGTTCTTCCTGAGCACGGGCAGCGCCGACCTGCGCCTGGCGAACCTAGCGGACGACGGCTTGATTTGGCACATGCTCGGCGATCCGCACGTTCTCGGCGCAACGATCGTCGGACTGCTCAAGCGTATGGAGCCCTACGTCAACGCGCAGCGCAAAGCGACGAGCAACGTCACGATGGACGACCCGGACACCGTGCCGCTGCGGGTTACGCTGGTCTACTCCGACGACTCGACGATGACGGATCTATTCACCGTGCTCACGACGCCGGACGCCGACCATCCCGAGACGCTGCTCACCTTCAACGGCATGTCCGCCATCGAACAACCGACCAATTTTCGCGAGGTCAAGATCGACTCGATCAAAAACCACGCAAGCCCCGACGTTTCGAGCGGGATCATGGATCTCGAGACGCATCCGCCGCACATCGTGCTGGCGCTGGCGACCGCCGAGTTTCCGAAGTTCGTCGTCCCCGCGATCGAGAACACTTGGAGTCAGGCAGGCAGCGCGACCGCCGGCCTCGAGCGCCCGTACTACCTGATGTCGCACTTCATTTACAGCACCCCCGAGCTGCTCAATGTCGCGTCACAGTTCTCCAGCATGTCACCCCCGCTCGATCAGCGCGTGCTCGGAGTGAACTACGCGGAGGCACAGGATCCACATTCGAAGGATCTCTACAACGCATACGAAGCGCGCCTGCAAGGTACCTATCAAGGCTCGCTGCCGCTCGATGGCACCGAGAACCACTACGACGGCGCCTATTCGTTGATGTACTCGGTCGCCGCAGCCGCCAACGCGCGCGGCGCGTTCACGGGCGACGACATACGCGACGGCCTCGAGCAGCGCATCTTCGCCACGAGCCCGCTCGAGCTCGTGGACGTCGGACCAACCCCCATCGAAAATGGCTCCATCGGCAAGCTCAGCATGCTCGCCTACAAGATGTCGCTGCAAGGCACGATGGGCCCACCGAACTTCGACCGAGCGAGCGGCACGCGCATCAGCACCACCTCCGCGTGGTGTATCGCACCGGCAGCGAACTCTACCTGGGTCTACCAAGCGGATGGTCTGATCTACGATCCGACGAGTCAGCTCTTAACTGCGCCGAGCGCCGGCGTTCCCCCATGCCTCGCGGCGTATTGAACGCGCGTGCTCTGTGCGCGGGCCTCGGCTTGGCCGCTGCGGCTTGCGGCGCTCAGAGCTCGGAGCTCGTGAGCAGCGCGCGCGCCGAAGTCGTCGGCGGCGTTCCCTCGGGCGTAGAAGACGACGCCGTGGTCGTGGTCTGGGGCGATGCGGGCAGCGTGCTTCAGCGCTGCACGGGTAGCATGGTCGCGCCGAACCTGGTGCTCACCGCGCGGCACTGCATTGCAAACTACGTCGATCAGCCGTTCACGTGCACGCCCTCGGGCGACCTGACACCCGACAGCACCGGCGGCCAGATTGGCGCGACGCTCGCGCCCGACAAGATCACCGTGCGCACGGGAACCGGCCCCGACGTCGTTCTGGCGGCGACGGGCGTGCAAGTTTTCAGCACGCAGACCACGAGCATTTGTCGCAACGACATCGCGCTCGTCCTGCTCGACCAAGCGCTGACGACTCCGATCGCGCCGCTGCGGCTCACGGCTGGCACCACGCCGGGCGAACTGGTCCGCGTGGTGGGCTACGGGGCGAGCGAGGACGGGGGCTTCGGCGTGCGTCTCACGCACGCTGGGCTGACGATCAGCATGGTCGGTGAGAGCCAATTTCGACCCACCGGCGACCCCGTTCCACCGCGCACCTTCGCGACCGACGGCCCAGCTGCGTGCTTCGGCGATAGCGGTGGCCCGGCGCTGGACGCACGAGAAGCCGTCACTGGGATCTTGTCGCAAGTTAGCGGCGATTGCATGTCGAGCACCGCCCGCGATTTCTACACGCAGATAGCACCGTTCAAAGACGAACTCTTCACGCCCGCCTTCACGGCAGCGGGTTACCTGCCTCAAATCGAAGACGTCCCCGACGCGGGTACGAACGACGCGGGCAACGCGGACAGCGGCGCGAGCGATGCCGGGAGCGACTCGGACGCGTCGGAGATCGACTACCATGAGCCGCGCCAAGCCGGCGGCTGTCGTTGTCGCATCGGCGTGCGCTCCGAGAGCAACGGCGAGAGCGCGCTCGCCTTGCTCTTCGCGCTGACAGCGTCTCGTCGCCGGCGCACCCGCGCTCGTCAGCGCAGATACTCGAAGATCGCGAAAGCGAGCGCCGCCACGAGCACGACGCATAGCGGTATCCACGCGCGGCCGCCCGAACGCGGTTGATCGAGCGCGCGCGGCGGGCTCAGCGCAGTCGACGCGGCAGTCGAGCCGGTACCGCGTGACTGCGACGGCTTCGGAGCGACGAGCGCGGCGGCGGCCTTGTCCACCCGCGCGGCGACGGGCAGGGCCGCGAGCGAGTCGCCGGGCGTCGGCATGCCGACCAGCGTCGCTTCGTCATCCGGGTTCGGACGGGGCAACTCGGATTTGAGCTCGGGCGCGCTCGCGCGATTCGGCTTAGCCGCGCCCTCCTTGGCTGCCGCGGCCTTGGCGAGACCCGCCGGTTGCAAGACGACGCCGCTGGTCGCGGTCGGCGTCACGGTCTTGTCGGACTGCTGCTGGTTCAGAAACTTGTGCGCGAGGGCCTCCGGCAGCGTGCGCCCGCTGCTCATCAAGGCGTCGATCATTTTGCGCCGCTCGGCGCTGATCCGCTCGCGCACCACGCGCCCGACGTCACCGGGGCCGGTCGGCTTCGAGCAGATCAAGAGCCACTGTTCGAGCGCGTAGCGCATCTCCTCGGCGGTCTGATAGCGCTGAGCTGGATCGGCCGCCAGCGCGCGCACCACGATCGCTTCCAGCCCTTCGGGATAGTCGACGCGCAGCTCTCGCGGCTTGCGGTACGTGCCGCGCACGATCTTGCCGAGCGCCTTCGCGCCGCTGCCGAACGGTCGATGGCCGAGCGTGATCACGTACAGGACGCAGCCCATCGCGTACACGTCCGCGCGGCGGTCCAGCGCTTGCCCGAGCACCTGCTCGGGCGGAATGTACGCGAGCTTGCCTTTGATGGCGCCTGTGCGCGTGCGCGCGTGCAGTTGGTTTCTCGCCTTGGCGATGCCAAAATCGCTGACCTTGACCTGACCGTGCACGGACACCAGGATGTTCGGCGGTGACACGTCGCGGTGGACCACGCCCAGCGACGAGCCGTCGGGGCCGAGCGCCTCGTGGGCGGCGTGCAGGCCGGCGCAGGCATCGGCACAGATGCGCGCTGCGATCGTTTCCGGGAGCGGCCTGAGCTCCTCGTCCCCTTGAATCAATCCGCTCAGTGAATCCCCAGCCACCCACTCGAGCACCATGTACAAGAGCTCAGCCTCTCGACCAAGCTCGAACGTCTCGCAGATGTTTGGGTGATGAATCGACGAAGCGACCATCGCCTCGTCGATGAACATGCGCGAGTACTCTTCGTCCGCGGCGTACTCTGGGCGCACCAGCTTGACGGCCACGGTGCGCGACAGCCCACCGCTGTCAGGCTTGGCCGCCCACACTTCGGCCATGCCGCCGGCGGCGATCGGAAACAAGAGCCGATGGCGGCCGATCAGCTGCCCGGGCTGCGCGCCGCGCGTGATCTCGGCCGGCAACGATGGATCCGTGCGCGCGTCGTCGAACGAGCCGGCCGCCCCGGGCTTCGCTGCTGCGCTCATTCTTGCACCACGCGTGTCCATCCAAACTTCAATCCTACTCGGGTTTTTCCCATACGCCAGGCACTTCTCGCCGAGCTCGACCCGGCTTTCTCGTCATCCCTAGCCCTTCACATTGTGCGCCCTGGCCGCTATCTATGAGTGCAGGCAACTTCGCCAAATTCTGACGCTCAGCGCAGCGTCGCACGAGATGTCCGGAGTCATCACACAGCGTCCGCCCCCGAGAGCTCAATGCGAGCTGCTCGTATACCGCCGGGACGAGCTACAGCTCGTGCCTCTGACGCCGGGTAGCATCGTCGAGATCGGTCGCGTGGTGACCAACACGCTCCAGCTCGATGATCCGCTGGTCTCGCGCCACCACGCGCGGCTGTACGTGGAAACCGATCAAGTCGAAGTCGAAGATCTCGGCAGTGCCAACGGAACCACGCTCGTGCGCGGCGGCGAAAATCATCGCGTGACCGAGGACACACAGTCCGGCACACACGAGCGGCTTGGACCACATGAACGCGCGGTCATGCGGCCGGGAGACGCGCTGCGCATCTCGTCGAACATCCTCGTCTTGCAGCGCAAGCGCAAATCGAGCCCCTCCGACCTGAGGGGAATTTCTCCCGGCGCAACCGGCCCGATCATGGCCGATCCCGAGATGCGCCGCATCTACGAGCTGGCCGCGCGCGCCGCGAGCAGCGACATCCCGGTGCTCATCCTGGGCGAGACGGGCGTCGGCAAGGAGGTCATGGCGGAGACCATCCATCGCCGCTCGCGCCGCGCGAAGCGACCGTTCCTGAAGCTCAACTGCGCGGCGCTCACCGAGAGCCTGCTCGAGAGCGAGCTATTCGGCCACGAGCGCGGCGCGTTCACCGGCGCCCAATCCGCCAAGGTCGGTCTGCTCGAATCGAACGACACCGGCACCATCTTTCTCGACGAGATCGGCGAGCTGCCGCTCGGCACGCAAGCCAAGCTCCTGCGCGTCTTGGAGGAAGGCTCCGTGATCCGCGTCGGCGCCACCAAGCCCAAGAAGGTCGACGTGCGCTTCGTGACGGCGACCAACCGCGAGCTCGGCAAAGAAGTCCGCGCGCATCGCTTCCGCGGCGATCTGTACTATCGCATCAGCGGCGTGGTGCTGCAGATCCCGCCGCTCCGCAAACGCGTCGACGAGATCGAACCGTTGGCGCGGCATTTCTTGCGTGAATTCTGCGCCCGCACCGGCCAAAGCGAGCCGCGCTTCGGTCCGGGCGTACTCGAGCTCCTGCGCAAACACGATTGGCCGGGCAACGTGCGCGAACTCCGCAACGTGGTCCAACGCTCGACCCTGATCTGCACCGAGGGCACACTGGCTCCCGAGCACATTTTGCTGGAGACCTCGAGCTTCGACTCGATCGTCCCGAGCGAACGCGAGCTCCCCGACTTCGACGACGACGAAGTCGTGACCAAGGTGACCAATCCCGACCCGACGCTCGGCGCGCTCGGCGGCGACGAACGCGGCCGCATCTTGAACGCGCTCGAACTATGCGGCGGCAACCAAACCCGCGCCGCCAAGCTCCTCAACATGTCCCGACGCACCCTGATCAACCGCGTCGAAAAGTTCAATTTGCCGAGACCGAAAAAGGGCTAGCTTACGGCTGACCCGGCGCCGAGCGCGGTTCGCCCCTATTTTTTGCGCGCAGGCACTTCGAGAAAAGATCGCTGAACTAAGGCAGCTCACCGTGCGACGTCGCGCGCAATCT
>DASYCR010000128.1:0-3022 GCA_036500095.1 Polyangiaceae bacterium | reverse complement strand
TCCTCGGCCATGATCCGGCATTCGATGGCATGTCCGCGGAATTTCCAGGGCCGCGTGTCGGGCAGCTCGAGCTTTTCGCCCGCGGCCGCGCGAATCTGCTGCACGACCAAGTCCACGCCCGTGACCATCTCGGTCACCGGGTGTTCGACCTGCACGCGCGTGTTCATCTCCATGAAGTAGAGCGAGCCGTCTTCATCCATCAAGAACTCGAGCGTGCCGAGCGACGTGTAGCCGGTCTCCGCGATGGCCTTGCGGATCGTTTCACCCATGCTGGCGCGCAGCTCGTCGGTCATCACCGGGCTCGGTGACTCCTCGACCAGCTTCTGGTTCTTGCGCTGCAGTGAGCACTCGCGTTCACCGAGCGTCCAGACCTGGCCGTGCTTGTCGGCGAGCGCCTGGAACTCGATGTGGCGCGGCCTCTCCACGAAGCGCTCCAGGTAGAGCTCCGAGTTCTTGAACGCCTTGGTCGCTTCGGCGGTCGCGGACTCGAACGCCCTCCGTACTTCGGCCACCGTGCGCACGACCCGCATACCGCGACCCCCGCCGCCGCCGCGCGCCTTGATCATCACCGGAAACCCGACGCGGGTCGCTTCCGTTTCCGCGTGCTCCGCGTCGGTCAGCGCGACGCTGCCGGGCAGGAGCGGCAGCCCGAACTTCATGGCCGCTTCGCGCGCTCGCAGCTTGTCACCCCAGCGCCCCATGGCCTCCGAGCTCGGGCCGATGAAATTGAGGCCGCACTTCTCCACGACCTGCGCGAACTGCGTACTCTCGGAAAGAAAGCCGTAGCCCGGATGAATCGCGTCGGCCGCGGTGATCTCGGCAGCGCTGATGATGGCGGGAATGTTGAGGTAGCTCTCACTGGCCAGCGCCGGACCGATGCAGACCGCCTGATCCGCGAAGCGCACGTGGAGCGCGTGCGCGTCCGCCTCCGAGTGTACGGCGACCGTCGCGATGCCAAGCTCGCGACAGGCGCGAATCACCCGGATGGCGATCTCGCCGCGATTGGCAATCAGCACCTTACGGAACATCAGCTACTTCGATCCGAGATCGCGTTCGAGCAAGGAAGCTCAAGCCTTCCTGATCTTGAACAGCTTCTGACCAAACTCGACGCTCTTGCCGTTGTCGACCAAGATCTCGAGCACGGTCCCCGTGAATTCGGACTCGATCTCGTTCATCAGCTTCATGGCTTCCACGATGCACAGCGCTTGGCCCTTTTTCACGCTCGCCCCGACCATCGCAAAGTCCTCGGCCTCCGGCGACGGAGCTCGGTAAAAAGTGCCCACGAACGGCGACGTGACGAATACGACGTTGACGTCCTCCGACGCGCGCGGCGACGAGGGAGCCGCCGCCGGAATCGCGTGAGCGGCGGCCGGCGCGAGCACGGCGCTCGTCACGACCGGCGCCTGACCGCGCGCCAAAGCGACGCGCACGCGCAGCTGCTCGTCCTCGTACTCGAACTCGGACACGCCGCCTTCGTCGAGCGTCTTAAGCAAGCTCTTGAGATCGTCTAAGGGAAGTTGCATGTCGCTTTCTCGGGTCGGGGACCGCTTCTAACTCGGGCAATTCGCCCGTGACAACCTTGCTTTGCAGGCGGCTTGCCCGGAGCTGCGCAGCCATTACGACGCGCTGCGACATGGCGAAGCTCGCCGTTCACGCGCTGGCCAAACGGTCGAGCAACCCGTCGAGCGCCAAAAAATAGGAGCCCACTCCAAAGCCCGCGACGCGCGCAACGCAGGCAGGCGCCACCAGCGACGACTTGCGAAAGGTCTCGCGCGCGTCCGGATTCGAGATGTGCACTTCCACCGTGGGCAGGCTCGAGCCCTTCAGCGCGTCGTACAAGGCGTAGGACGTGTGCGTGAGCGCGCCCGGGTTCAAAAGGAGCCCGGAAAATCCGTGATCTTCCGCGCTTTCGATCCAATCGATCAACTCGCCCTCGTGATTGCTCTGGCGGCAGTCGACGTCCGCGCCGCGGCGCTTGGCGCGCACGGCGAGTTCGCCGTGAAGGTCGGCGAGCGTCGTCGATCCGTAGATGCTCGGCTCGCGCTTGCCCAGGCGACCGAGGTTCGGCCCGCTCAGGACCAGCACGCGCAGCTCGCCCGTGCGAGCGGATCGACGGCTGCGAGGCTTCGCTCGGGCGAGCCCCTTTTTCGCTGCCACTTAGGACGCAAGCTCCTCGGCCAGCTTCGGCGCCAGAACGCGCAACAAATAGCGACCCTTACCCAAGTTCGCGGTCGGCGAGAGCGTGAGCGCGACGAAGTAGCCCTGGTTGATCACGCGGATCAAGGTCGTCATCTTGTCGCTCTTGAACGACACTTCACGCGTCTCGCCGGCATCGAGCATCTCGGTCGCGCGCTGGATGCCCTTGACGACCACGCTCACCTCGGCGCCCACGATCTCGATATCGAACTGCGCGCCGTCCTTCGCGTAGCTCTCGAGCGGGATCCCCTCGAAGTCCATCAACAGGCCCGCGATACCGCCTTCGGTGCCTTCCACGACGCTCTGGAGCGCTTCCTTGAACATGGGGCGAAGGTTAGCCCGAATCCCAAGCGCTCGTGAATTATCGCGAAACCGCCGGAACGCCGGACCTCCTCCTTTCTTTGCGGGACCGGCTGGCCGACCTCTATTCTTGCCGCGATTTTCGCGACTTCGCCCCTTGCGGCCGAGCAAAAGCTGGGCGAATGCCGTGAACCGCGGCGTGCCGTGTGCCAAGGCTTGACCCTACTCGGGGCCTACAGGTACTTTGCCCGTCCGTGCCGGCGTAGCGCTGGACGCGAACTACTTGAAGGTAGCCGACTCCGATGCGCGCGCGAGCGGGGGATCCGCCCCGCACAATGACCCAGAAGATCTTGGCCGGGCGTGCCGACGATCCCAACCTCAAGGGGGAGTTCGTGCGCGTCAAGGTCGATCAAGTCGTGCTCGCGCGCGACCCGGACCGCGTCCTGAGCGAACCCATCCTGGCTAGCGGCAAGAAGTGCGCGGTCGAGGTCGGCATCGCGTATGACACGCGTTGCGTCACCTCGCT
>DASYCR010000127.1:0-11176 GCA_036500095.1 Polyangiaceae bacterium | reverse complement strand
CCACCCGAGTTCATCGAGGAGCTCAAATCGTTCGGTCTGTTCAGCTTCGTGATCCCCGAAGAGCACGGCGGTCTCGCCTTCGGCAGCAGCGCCTACTCGCGAGCGCTACAAGAAGTCGCCAAATACGACGCATCGGTCGCGGTCACCGTCGGTGCACACAGCTCGATCGGCATGCGCGGCCTGCTCTTGTTCGGCACCGACGAGCAGAAGGCTCGCTACATGCCGAAGCTCGCCACGGGCGAGATGATCGCCGCGTTCTGTCTGACCGAGCCGGGCGCTGGCTCCGACGCCGCCTCAATCAAAACTACCGCGGTGAAAGACGGCGACGACTGGATCCTGAACGGCAACAAGCTCTGGATCACGAACGGCGGAATCGCCGAATTCTTCACGGTTTTCGCCAAGACGGGCGAGGCCTCCGAGCGCGGAAAAATCAGCGCTTTCATCGTCACGCGCGACATGGGTGGCGTCAGCTCGGGCCCGCACGAAGACAAGATGGGCATCCGCGCCAGCTCGACCACGACGGTGCATTTCGAGAACGTGCGCGTGCCCAAAGAGAACCTGCTCGGCGAAGCCGGCAAAGGCTTCAAGGTCGCGATGACGATCTTGAACTCCGGCCGCACCGGCCTGGGCGGGGGCAGCGTGGGTGGCATGAAGAAGCTGATCGCGCTCTCGACCAAGCAAGCCAAAGAGCGCGTGCAGTTCGGCAAATCCATCTCCGAGTTCGGCTTGATCAAGCAGAAGGTCGGCCAAATGGTGGTCGATTGCTATGCGACCGAATGCGTGGTGAGCATGGTCGCCGGCCTCACCGACGCGGGTTATCAGGACTACGCGGTGGAAGCCGCGATCAGCAAAGTCTTCGCCTCCGAATGCCTGTATCGCGCCGCGGACGAAGCGCTGCAGATCGCGGGCGGCAACGGCTACATGTGCGAGTACCCGTACGAGCGCGTCGTGCGCGACACGCGCATCAATCGCATCTTCGAGGGCACGAACGATATTTTGCGGCTGTTCATCGCGCTGAACGCGATGGCCGACGTCGGGCAAACCCTGCGCGAGCTCGGCAAATCCCTGGAGGGCGCGTTCGCCGATCCGCTCAAGGGTTTCGGCGTGGTGTCCGAATACACGCTGCGTCGCGTGTCGCTCGCGACCGGCATCAACCGCCAAGGGACGAGCTTTACCAAGCTCGACCCCGCGCTCAAGACGGCGACCGTAATCTTCGAAGACGGCACGCGGGATTTGGCGACCGCCGTCGATCGCATCTTACGCAAGCACGGGCGCGAGATCATCGACAAGCAGTTCGCCACGCGCCGCCTGGCCGACATCATGATCGACCTGTTCGTGCTCGCCAGCATGCTCAGCCGCGTCGACTCGGCGCTCAAGGCGCAGGGCGCCGGCCGCGTGAAGCACGAGCTCGAGATCCTGACCACCTTCTCCGGCCAGGCCCGCAAGCGCATCCGCAGCACGATGGACGAAATCGACAACAACGTGGACGAGCCGATCAAGGCGCTCGCCGACTACACGTTCGAGCTCGAGCGCTTCGGCTGGGATACGCTGTAGCGCGGGCGGCCTAGCTCGCGTCGACCAACAGTCATACAGACGCATCCTGAGCAAGCCCGAGCAACCACGCGACAGAGCTAGAGCTGCAGGCGAGCTCCAAGCCCCAGCCCACCTCCGGCGAGGCCGAACAGGCCGACGCGCAAGCGCACGAGATTGACGTCCGCGTCGGGCACCCTCGCATCCGCCGTGAAGTCCACGCGGGTCCGGCCGCAAGTGTACAAGACCAGCCCCGCTGGTGCCGCCGCAACGCCGACCAGCGTCAGGGGGAACCCGACCTGATCTCGTTTGCGCTGCGTTTCAGCGCTGAACCCGGCCGGGATCGACAGTGCCAGGCCTGCAACCAAAGAGAGGGTTCCGGCGACGCCCAGCGCGACCCCCACATTGCTGGCGACACGATTGCCGAACATCAGGTAGTAGCTGCCCGACCTGCGAACGTGGAGTGAGGTGCTTCGTTTGGCCCCTGAGCTGAGGTCTTCTGCAGACAGCCTGTAGTCACCGGGCAACAGTTCCAGCTCGCACGGGCTGCGGCAGGTCTCAATGGCCTCCCTCTCACCCGTTCGCACGACCGCAAAACGGACCTGCGGATGGTCGGCGGAAATGAGCACGCGAACCGGAGCGAGTTCACCCTTCGTGCCCGAATCATCCTGCGCCGTGGCGCTCGCTGCCGAGAGCAGCACGGCCCCAGCTGCGAGCACTGAAGCGGTCGTTTTCATGCCCGTCTGCAAGAGCAAATTGCAGACCACCAAGCGTGCCTCCACGTATCAGCCATCCGCACTCACCACGACGATCCCCTGCCCTGCACCGATCGGACGGCCCTCGCCGGCGAGGATTTCTCGCACGGTGCCGGCGATCGGAGACTCGACGGCGATTTCCATTTTCATGGATTCGACGATCGCGAGCAGCTGGCCGCGCTCGACGCGCTCGCCCACGCGCGTGAGCACCTTCCACACGCTGCCCGGCACGCTGCTGTCCACGACGGTCGCGCCGGGCCACGCGCTACCGTCACTCGGCGCCGCGCCGGCGCTCGCCATGTCGCTCGAGAAATTGAGCTGGCCGGACTCGACCCAGCGCTGTCGCTCAGCCGCGAACGCCGCGCGCTGGCTCTGTCGAAAGGCGGCGATCGGCGCGGCTTCGTCGGCGAGAAAGCGGCGATACGCGCCTAGCTTAAAGCGCGTCTCGCGCACCTCGACCTCGACCCGCCCGTGTAAGAACGCCTCACGCATGTCCAAGAGTTCGGCGGCCGTGACCGGGTAAAATTGGATTTGATCGAAGAAGCGCAAGAGCCACGGTGAGTCCGGCTTGAAGAGCGGCGTCGCGCGAAAGCGATTGTAGACTTGCAGCGTGCGACCGACGAACTGATAGCCGCCGGGGCCTTCCATGCCGTAGATGCACATGTACGCGCCGCCGATGCCGACCGCGTTCTCGGGCGTCCAGGTGCGGGCAGGGTTGTACTTGGTAGTCACCAACCGCTGCCGCGGATCGAGCGGAGTCGCGACGGGCGCGCCGAGGTACACGTCGCCCAGCCCGAGCACGAGGTAGCTCGCGTCGAACACGATGCGCTTGACGGCTTCCGTGTCAGAAAGGCCGTTGATGCGGCGGATGAACTCGATGTTGCTCGGCGTCCAGGGCGCGTCCTTGCGCACGATCTGCATGTATTTTTCGATCGCGAGCAGCGTCTGCGGATCTTCCCACGACAGCGGTAAGCGCACGATGCGCGACGGAACGTCGCCGTCCGGCACGTCGGGCAACTCGTGCTCGGCGCGCGCGAGCACGTCGAGCAGGCGCGCCGAGCTGAGCCTCGCGCTATCGAAGTGCACTTGCAGCGAGCGAATGCCGGGCACAAGCTCGATGACGCCGGGGATCTTTTCCGCGTTGAGCCAAGCCATCAGCGCGTGGACGCGGAAGCGCAGCTCGAGATCGAGCACGTTGTCGCCGTATTCCACGAGCAAGAACTGGTCGCCCTGAGCGCGATACACGACGTGCGGAGCGGGCGCACGGCGTTCGTCGCGAGCCAGCACGGGGCTTTCGACGGCACGCGCGACGAGCGGCTTCGCTCCGGACCCCGAGCGCGCCGCGATGGTTTGCTCTTGTTTTTCCAGGCGCTCCGCGGCGTCGGCCGACGAGATCGGCACAAAGCGCACGCGGTTACCCGGGCGCAATTGGCCGAGCTTCCAAAGTTCGGCCTTGGCGACGGTCGCGGGACACACGAAACCGCCGAGGCTCGGACCGTCGGGCCCGAGCAGGATCGGCATGTCGCCCGTGAAATCCACGGTACCGAACGCGTAGGCGTTGTCGTGAATGTTCGACGGATGAAGGCCCGCCTCACCGCCGTCCGGCCGCGCCCACTCGGGCCGCGGTCCGATCAGGCGAACGCCGGTGCGCGCCGAGTTGTAGTGAACCTCGAAGTCGCTTTGGAAGAAGGTATCGATGTCCGCGGGCGTGAAAAAATCTGGAGCGCCATGCGGACCGTACAAGACGCCGATTTCCCAGCGCTCGCTGAGCGCCGGCCGCGCGTCGCTCGGGAGTGCCCGCGGCTCGGCGTCGACGTTGCCCGCGTCGTGAACGCGCAGCACGTCACCCTTGCGCAACGCGCGCCCACCGTGACCTCCGAAACCACCGAGCGTGAACGTCGAGGCGCTGCCGAGGTACTCGGGCACGTCGATGCCGTGGCGCAGCGCGAGATACGTGCGGCAGCCCGGACCGCTCAGCGCGCCGAGCTCGAGCTTTTGGCCAGCGCGCACGAAAACAGGCTCGAAATACGGCACTTCTGCGCCGTCGAGCCGTGCCGCCATGCGCGCGCCGCTGAGGGCGATCAGCGCGTCGTGCGCAAACGTGAGCGTGGGGCCTTGCAGCGTGAGCTCGAGCGCGGGCGCGCCCGCCCGATTGCCGACGACGCGATTGGCGAGGCGAAAACTGAAATCGTCCATCGGGCCAGACGGGGGTATCCCGACGTCCCAGTGACCGACGCGTCCCGGGTAGTCGTGCACCGTGCTGAGCGTGCCCGGCGCGAGCACCTCGAGCGTGTTGCTGTGGTAGTCGAGCGTGCCGAGCAGCGCCGTGGTTACGCGGCCCTCGGCGACCTCTCGAGTGCCGAGCACGTGACGCAAATAGGCGAGGTTGGTTTCGATGCCGGCCAAGCGCGTGCTCGCGAGCGCCGACGAAAGCCGCGCGATGGCTGACGCGCGATCCG
This sequence comes from Polyangiaceae bacterium, assembly GCA_036500095.1. Taxonomy (GTDB): domain Bacteria; phylum Myxococcota_A; class Polyangia; order Polyangiales; family Polyangiaceae; genus PMG-095. The sequence continues at coordinate 6,432 of DASYCR010000127.1, read as the reverse complement.
CGCCGTGTACGAGCACCTTGGCCACCATCGGATCATAGAAGCCGGAGATCTCGCTGCCGCGCTCCACGAACGAGTCCACGCGCGCGCCTTCGGGGAAAACGACCTCCGTCAGCAAGCCGGGCGCCGGGCGAAAGCCTCGCGCAGGGTCCTCCGCGTAGATGCGCGCTTGGATCGCGTGCCCGGAAACCGGCGGCACTTCCAGCGCGAGCGGCTCGCCTGCCGCGAGGCGGACCATCCACTCCACCAGGTCCACGCCCGTCACGAGCTCGGTCACCCCGTGCTCGACCTGCAAGCGCGTATTGACCTCGAGAAAGTAGAACTCCTCGCGCTCGTCGTCGTAGACGAATTCGACCGTACCTGCGGAACGGTACTTCACGGACTCACCGATCCGCACGGCCGCGTCGCACAACGCGCGTCGCACTTCCGAGCTCAAGCGCGGCGCTGGCGTTTCTTCGATCACCTTCTGGTGGCGTCGTTGCGCCGAGCAGTCGCGTTCACCGAGCGCGATCACCTTGCCGCGACCGTCGCCGAACAGCTGCACCTCGATGTGCCGCGCGCGCTCCACGAAGCGTTCGAGAAAGACGCCGCCCTCGCCGAAGTTCTTCTTTGCGAGCGCTTGAACGGAGCCGAACGCTTCACGCAAACGCGCAGCGTCGCGACAGACTTGCATGCCGATGCCGCCGCCGCCCGCGGTGCTCTTCAACATCACCGGGTAGCCGACGCGCTCGGCGAACGTGACCGCGTCCTCGGCGTGCGCGAGTAACGGCGAACCGGCGAGCAGCGGAACCGCGAGCTTGTCCGCGAGCTCGCGCGCCGTGTGCTTGACGCCGAAGGCTGTCATTTGCTCCGGGCTAGGGCCGATGAAGGCGAGCCCGCGCGCCTCGACGCTGCGCGCGAATTCGGCGTTCTCGCTCAAAAAGCCGTAGCCAGGGAAGATCGCCTGCGCGCCCGTTTGCGCCGCCGCCGCGAGAATCGCGTCACGATTGAGATAGCTCTGCGCGGCCGGCGCGGGTCCCACGCACACGCTCTCGTCCGCCTGCAAAACGTGCAGACTCTGCCGATCCGCCTCCGAATAAATCGCGACCGCCTTCACGCCGAGCTTTCTCAGCGTGCGCATCACTCGGCAAGCGATCTCGCCGCGGTTTGCAATCAGGACTTTTTCAAACATGGCCACTCGTCCGTCGGCTCGAATACCTCACGAGCAGCTCGCTCGACAACTCTGACGCGCGGATCTCTCCACGACCTAACGAGCAGAACCCGCTGGGGCGCATGCCCCAGCCCGCAACTACCGAGAAGTCTTGGTTAGAACAGATCACGATCTGGAACGGAGACCGAGGCCAATACAAAACCCGGCGAACCCGGCGCCGACGGACAACTGTAGCGATAGTCGCGAGGCCACAAAGTACTCGAAATCACCAGACCAACACCCTGATCCTCGTCGGATTGTAGCCATTGCAAGGATTGTTCAACTGCGGGCAATTCGAGATCAAAACGAGCACGTCCTTGTCCGCCCGGAGCTCGACGTAGCGGTCCGGACCCGAAATACCGTCGTCGAATTTCAAGCCGCCTTCGGGGGTCACTGGCACGTTCATGAAAAAGTTGATGTTCGGTGCCAAATCACGCTTGCTGAGCTGGGGGCGTCGCGTCTGAATTTCGAGCAGGAAGCTGTCGCGACAATTGTGCATGTACTTTTTGTCGAGCGCGTAGCGCACTTGATTGGACTCGGCTGAGCAAGCGCCGCCGAGCGTGTCATGGCGACCGCAAGTGTCCGCGGTGATCGTCAGCAAGGCTTGACCTTCATTCGAAAACAACCGCGTGCCCGTGGTCAGGTAGATGTTGCCCTGGCGCTGGATGGTGTCGACCGCGCTGTAGCGCTCGCGCGCGTCCTGTGCGTTGTAAAAGAGCGTATCGACGGCCTGATTGCCCTCTAGATCGACGATGCGTAGCGTTTGACCAGCCTTGATCTCGTGGCTGAAGGCGAGACCCGCGCCGACCACTGTATCGAACGAGGCGCGCTTGGGGTCGAGGGAACTTTCGCGAAGAGTCATGAGGGCCTCACAGAAAGTAACTCTCCGTCAACGAAAAACCGCGCTCGTTCTCGGCGCACGCCGAGCGACAAGCCGCGCTACGAGCGCCCGCGCTGCCCGCAAACAGCGAAAGCCGCACGGGCTTCGGTGCGTATCTGTCAGCGGGATCGAGCGGGTGCGGAGTGTTCGTCAGCACGAGCAACGTGTTCATCTCACTCTCCAACTCGACGAACGCGCCCGCGCGCGAATTGCCGGACACCCACTCGAGCGCGCCGTCTTCCCCCGCCCGTAGCTTGACGAAGAAATTCACGCTCGCCGAAAGATCGCGCACGGTAAGGCCGTACTTGCCGAGCTCGACCAAAAAGTTGTCGCGGCTGTTGCGAATCCGCTCGTTGCGCAAGGTTTGATAGTCGCCCTCGCCGTACTTCGCGAGGGCCTGCGCGGCGTCACCGAAGCCGCTGATGGTGTCGTGCCAGCCGCAGGTGTCCTCGACGACGGCGCACAGCACGCGCCCCATGTCGGAGTAGAGCGCGTTGCCTTGGGTGAGCCGCGCGATATGCTGCGCCTTGAGCGTGTCGGGCATGTTGTAGCGTTCGAGCGACTGGTCGGCGTTGAACAGCAGCGCGGGCACGCAGGCGCCTCCCTCGACGTCCGTCAAGCGTAGCCGCTGACCGCGCCGCAACACCCGCGACCACATTTGCCCGCCGCGCAGGCTCTCTTCCAGGAGTACGTCAGTTGTCATGCGCGATCGCTTCCTGCTCGCTGTCCGCCTCGTCTCGACGGTGAATCAACTCTTCTAGCCGCTTCTTTGTAGCCAAAAAATGGCCGGAAAGAAACTGCTCGGGCGAGCGCGGCCGGCTCACGGGTACGTCGATGATCTCAAGAATGCGCCCAGGGCGCGCGCCGAGCACGACGATGCGATCGGAGAGGTACGTCGCTTCGTCGAGGTCGTGCGTGATGAAGAGCACCGTCAATTCCACGGCCTCCCAAATGCGAAGCAGGTGAGCCTGCATGCTCGAACGCGTCTGCGCGTCGAGCGCGCCGAACGGCTCATCCATCAGCAGGATGCGCGGATCGTTGGCCAGCGCGCGCGCAATCGCCACGCGCTGCTTCATGCCGCCGGAGAGCTGAGCCGGATACAGGTCCGCGAATTCCGTCAAGCCGACGAGCTTCAGCCAATGCGCGGCAATCTTCTGCGCCTTGTCGCCGCGCGTGGATTTCATCTGCGGGCCGAACAAGACGTTTTGTTTGACCGTGAGCCAGGGAAAGAGCGTGTAGTTCTGAAAGACCATGCCGCGATCGGCGCCCGGGCCCTGCACCGGATAGCCGTCGACCGAGACGGTGCCCGCGCTCGGATCCTCGAGCCCGGCGACCAGCCGAATCAACGTGGATTTACCGCAGCCGGACGGCCCAATCACGCTGATGAACTCACCCTTGCGCACCTTGAAGCTCACGTCCGAAAGCGCCGTGAACTTGCCCTTCGGGCCGTCGAACTCGCGACCGAGCGCGGCGATGTCCAACACCACACGCCGCTTTTGGACCTCGGCGAAGTACTGAGCGACCTGGGCCGGATGATCGAGGTAGCTCGGCAGCGCGATGCGGTCCTCACTCATCACGCACGGCTCCCAGCTCCGCGATCGGCGCGGGTTCGCTGGCCGGCCGCCCACGCTGCGCAATGGAGCGCCGCAGCGCGCGCCAGGCGCGCAAGAGCCCGGTCTGGCCGGTCTCCCACGGAAACAAATAGCGCCCGATCAAGCCGAGCAGTTGATCCGTGACCAGACCGACGACGCCGATGATCACGATCGCGGCGTACACGTTGTCGAAGTGCCGATAGCGTTGCTGCTGATAAATGAACGCGCTAAGCCCGGATTTTTCGCCGATCAATTCAGCGACGACCAGGTACGTCCAGGCCCAGCCGATCAGAATGCGCATGTCGCGATACAGGCCCGGCAGCGCGCCGGGCAGCACGACGTGCCAGACGAGCTGCGTCTTGTTGGCGCCCAGCGTCTGGGCGGCGTGCAAGAGCGAACCGTCGACGGCGCGCGTCGTGTTGGCCACGATCAGGACCATCTGAAAGAACGTGCCCACGAAAATAATCGCGATTTTCGGCTCTTCACCGAGGCCCATCACGGTGACGGCGAGCGCGCCGAACACCGGCGCCGGCATGTAGCGTACGAAGTCGACGAACGGCTCGTACAGCCGAGAGAAGAACGGGAAGGTGCCGCACAGCACGCCGAGCGGCACACCGAGCACCGCCGACCAGAAGAAACCCCAAAAGATGACTTTGCAGCTTTGTAAAAGGCTCTCGTAAAACCAGTAGTCACCCTGACGCTCGGGCGGCGTAGTGAACGCCGTGTACAGAGCGCGCCCGACCTCGTGCGGCGCTTGCAGGTAGATCGGGTTGACACGCTCGCCCCGCGCGAGCCGCGCGTGCGCCGCCGTCAGCTCGCGATTGCGGCCGATGAACGCATCGAGATCGACGCGCTCGCCGGCCATCACATAGCCGTAGTTGCCTGGCACCGCGGTATCACCGGCGTCGGACACGAGCACGAGCGGGTGCCAGATGAACGGCAAGTAGCTGACCAGGCACCAGGCCAAGAACGGCAGCGCGAACGCAAAAATACCGGTCCAGAACCGGGCCCGCGAGCTGAGCGGCTTCCTCACACCGAGCAAGCTGAGCAGCGGTTGCCCGTTCTGTTCGGGCACGCGGGCCGAGGTTTTGGAGCGCGGGCTCATCGACTCACTTGGCGCCGCCGACCTCGTTCACGAAGCTCGGGTCAAGATACTCGTCGATCTTCATCGGCGCCTTGTAGACCGTGTTCTTGACGTTGAAGTCGTCGACGATTTTGCTCGAGCCGTAGATCGAATCAAAACCGTCCGCTTTCTTGAAGCGCTTGAGGTTCTCCGCCAGATTGAGCAGGAACGTGCCCTTCATCAGGCCTTTGTAGACATCGGGCGTCAGGCTCACGCGCGCGCTCATGATCTTGGCGGCGTCGTCCAGGTTCTTCGGGTCTGCAATGTAGTCGACGACGCGGAACCAGGTCTTGACGACCTTCATCCAGTCAGCGCGTCGATCGGCGACGCTGCGCGGGTTGACGCACAAGAGGTCGTAGATCAAGCCCGGCGTGTTCGCGCTCGTGAAGATGGCGGTCGAACCGGGCACTTCTTTGAGCGCCGCGCCGCTGTTCGGCTGCCACGCGGCGATCGCGTCGACCGAGCCGGATTTAAGCGCTTGCGGCAATTGATCGGTCGGTACGTTGCTGAGCTTGACGTCCTTGTCCGTCATGTTTGCGCCCTTGAGCGCGTTCATCAACAAGAGATGATCGACCAAACCGACTTCGACGCCGACCTTCTTGCCCTTGAGCTGAGCCACCGTTTTGATGCCCGCTTTGGCGATGATCATGTCGTTGTCGTTGCTGTAATCGTTGGCGACGATGCATACGCTGCGGCCGCCGCTCGAGCCGGTGACGAGCGCGTCACCGTTGGTCACGGCCACCGCGTCGACCTTGCCGGCCGAAAACGCTTCCATGGAAGGCGCGTACTCGAACCACTTGAAGTCGACATCGACGCCGGCCTCCTTGAACCAGCCCTTCTGAATGGCGATCTCCCAGGCTACCCAGCCTGGCCAATCGCTGTACGCGATGCGCAGGGCGTTGCCGGCGGGGGCGCTGGGAGCCGCCGAACCGCCGGCCGCGGGGGCGGCGCTGGCCATTGCGGGAGCCGACGCCGCGAGTGGCGCGGCGGCCGTCGCGGTGGGAGGAGCGCTCGAACCCTTGTCGCAAGCAAACAGGCCGAGGCAGAACAAGACAACTGGGGAAAAACCGGCAAAAAGTTTCATTGGGTGACCTCATCTGTGAGGGGCTGGGATCTCGCGCAGCGTCCCGCGCCTCACGTTGCCGGCTCATTTCCAGAACGCTTCGCGTCGCTTCCCGAAGCGCCATACTCGGGCGCCAAGCGGGCCATTTCCCGCGCGGGTGGAACTTGGCGCGCTTTGGCTGATTCGTGCACAATGCGGCATCACGCAAACGCGCGCATGCCGGCACGAAACAGAACTCCGGCCGGTGGCAGAGAACCAAGCACAACTTCACGTCGAGAGGCTCCCGGGACTAGCCGTAGGGGCCCGTCGGTTCTACGAGTCTAAACGCAGGCACTCGGTGGAAATTCTCGACAAGGCACATGAATTCTCCCAGCGATATGACCACCGAACTCGTCGCCCCACAGCCGCATAAGTCCGCGCGCTGGGTGCTCGTACTCGTCGGTCTCGCGCTCGTCGGGGGTGGCTTGTGGTTCGCGCGCGGCAAGAGGCACGGCCCGGGCGGGCCGAGCGCCGCGCCTTCCGGCAGCGCGGCCGACGCGCGGCCGATCCCGGTCGTGTTGGCCAAGGCCGAGCGCCGTGACGTGCCGG